>NZ_PJBL01000014.1:0-77204 GCF_002836135.1 Shewanella sp. GutCb
TTTGAACCAACGACCTTCGGGTTATGAGCCCGACGAGCTACCATACTGCTCCATCCCGCGTCCGGATGTATCATGTTTAAAAACTAGTATTTGAATTCAACTAAAAAGAATTGGTACAACCGAGTGGATTCGAACCACCGACCCCTACCATGTCAAGGTAGTGCTCTAACCAACTGAGCTACGGTTGTATTGTAAAGCGTGACACTATAAACAGAATTGGTACAACCGAGTGGATTCGAACCACCGACCCCTACCATGTCAAGGTAGTGCTCTAACCAACTGAGCTACGGTTGTATTGGTTGCGGGAGCTGGATTTGAACCAACGACCTTCGGGTTATGAGCCCGACGAGCTACCATACTGCTCCATCCCGCGACTGTGTATACTGCATGTCCTGTTGGCTGATGCCTTGGAACGAGCGCTATAGTACGGTCGATGCTGGATTGGCGCAAGTAAAAAAACATTCTTTTGTGTTAAATGCTGCTTTGCTCGCCAACTTGTATGCTCATTAAGCGTTTCGAACGATTTATAAGTAAAAATCTTACATTGCCGAAAGTTTTACACCCCTTTTTTGGATATACCTCAAGCGCATAGCGAATAATATTGCAGCAGTAGTGAGTCCTGCGATGAGTCCAATCCAAAAACCTTGTGCGCCCATTGCTGGAACCAGTATGTCAGTTCGAGCCAATGTGTAGCCAAGTGTCATCCCTACAGCCCAATACGAGACTAACGTAATGTAAAAAGCACTACGGGTATCTTTATAACCGCGCAAGGCTCCTGAAGTGACGACTTGTACGGCATCCGACAATTGATAGATAGCGGCAAAGAACATTAGGCTACCTGCTAATGTAATGACGTCAGGGTTATCATTATAGAGTAGTGCAATTTCATTTCTAAACGTCACCGTAATAATTGCAGTAAATAGTGCAAGTGAGAAAGAGATAATTAACCCAAGTCGGGTGATCATCGCTGCAATTGCAGGTTTATCTTGTCCAAGGTAGTAGCCAACGCGTATCGATACGGCAATACCTATAGATAGTGGCAGCATAAAGACAATGGATGAGAAGTTGAGTGCGATTTGGTGACCAGCGACAATCGTTGCACCGAGGGGCGCCAGTAATAGCGCAATGATTGCAAATAAACTAACTTCAAAAAATAGCGCCATAGCGATTGGGAAGCCATGCTTTGTCATATCGACCATTACTTTTACATTGGGACGATGAAAAGATTTGAAGGGAGCAAGTTCTTTAAATTTGGCATGAAACTGCATATAAATAATCATGGCAATAAGCATTGCCCAAAATACTAAGGCTGTTGCGATGCCACAACCGGCGCCGCCCATTGCGGGCATACCGAAATGGCCATAAATAAAGATATAGTTTGCAGGGATATTGACTGCTAAGCCGACAAAGCCGATCACCATCGTCGGCAGAGTATAAGAAATCCCTTCACTGCAACCGCGAAGTACTTGATATAAGACAAAGGCGGGAACGCCCCACATAAAGCCATTGAGGTAACCCACACTGAGCTGAGCCAGTCGCGGTTCCAAATCCATCAGAGTTAATATATTGTCGGCAAGTGAGAGGAAGAACATCACACCTACGCTGCCTATTATGGCAATATATCCAGCTTGGAAAGCCAACGGTTGTATTGCTTTTTGATCATTAGCACCATGATGGTGAGCAAATACCGGGGTAAATGCCATTAATAGTCCTTGCACGAATAACAATGCAGGGAGCCATAAACTGGAGCCAATAGCAACGGCAGCCATATCAACGGCGCTAACTCGGCCGGCCATTACAGTGTCGATGAAGCCCATCATGGTTTGGGTAACTTGAGCAATGAGTACAGGTAGTGCTAATTGAATTAAACGTTTGGCCTGAAAGCCTGAGTGGTTCATGAATACAGCCCTTAATACATACGAGAGATAAAATGTTTACAGGTATAGTTCAAGCAACATGCGAAGTGTTGGCGATAGATAAAAAAACGGGTTTAAATACGCTACAAATCGAAATTGGACCGGATTTGCGCGAGGGACTTTCACTAGGGGCAAGTGTCGCAAATAACGGTGTTTGTTTAACAGTCACAAGAATGGAAGATGATAGGGTGTTTTTCGATGTAATGGAAGAGACGCTAAAGCTAACTAACCTATCTAATCTGAGACCTGGATCACAAGTTAACATCGAACGGTCGTTAACCTTTGGCAGTGAGATTGGCGGCCACATTTTATCAGGTCATGTGCACACAGAAGCAGAGGTTAAATCGGTAAGTAAAACAGAATCTCACTATGATATTTGTTTGTCTGTTGAACCAAAATGGATGAATTATATTCTTTATAAGGGATTTGTTGGTGTAAACGGCTGTAGCCTTACGGTAGGGGCGGTTACTGAGTCTAGCTTTATGCTGCATTTGATCCCTGAAACATTAAAATTGACCAACTTGGAGTCATACACTGCTGGTGACAAAATCAATATTGAGATTGATAGCCAGACGCAAGCGATTGTTGATACCGTTGAGCGAGTATTAGCCAAGCGTTTTGCTAACTCAATGGACGTTTAACACCCAGTGCACTAAGTATTTGACCCATTTAGAGCGCTTCAGACTTTTCAATTCAAGGCGCATTGGTGAAAAATGGTATTCCCTTTTAAGCCAATGCAAAGCTGGAAAGACTGAGGCGCTTAACGAGTGCGGCCGACGTTTAAAGCAAATGGCAAAGCCCTTAGCTCCAATCCCCATCTTGTCTACAGGGCTTTAAATTCCTGCCGAATGGTCAAACTTTTAAAGCAACTGGATCAATGCACTGTTTGACTCACAAACAGTACATTGAGCTAATAAATTTGTTCGTCATCGGAATCGATATAAAGTTCGATTGTCATTCGCGATTCATCCAGATGCATCCGCATATGAATGGGGTTGCAACATACTCTGCAATCTTCGTAGTAATCTTGATCACCGCCAGTCGCATCAATATTGAGATGTTGATGATGTCCGCAATGTGGGCATGAAATGGTTTTATTGATAAATCGCATATTAAACTCCCGTAAATCCGACTGCGCTTCGTCCTCCATCTACTGCAATAATCTGCCCTGAGATATAAGGAGCGCTGACTAAATGAGATATCAACTTAGCAATGTCGTCCGGCTGGCCAAGCTTAGCTAAGGGAATTTCTTTTAAGACATGGTTCTGAGAGTCATCATTAGATTGTTCTGGCCAGAGGATTGCGCCTGGTGCCACTCCGTTTACGCGGATATCAGGTGCGAGTTCTTGTGCCAGCGAAAGCGTTGCCATCTCAAGTGCTGCCTTTGATATAGAGTATAGTCCATGATCTTTCAGCGGGCGCTTAGCATGGATATCAATTAAATTGATTATGCAGCCTCTTTGCTCTTTGAGTGTCGGCGCAAATTGCTCGGCTAAAAAGTAGGGCGCTAACAGGTTTGTGGCAAGTAGTTGTTGTGCTGCTAAGTAATCCGTTTCACCTAGGGGAGTAGGGGTGAACTCTGACGCATTATTAACTAATACTGCTAAGGGTAATGCCAATGACTTTACGTTGGTAATAAACTGTTGCAGTTCAATCTGGTTATTAAGTTCGGCCTGCATAATTTGTGCAGAGTTAGGCCTTGTCGCATTGAGTTCAGAACACAGTGATAGCGCGTCGTTATAAGATTGGCTGTAATGAATTAATATGTTGAACCCATCGTGGTGAAGCTGCTTAGCAATACAATGTCCAATACGTTTTGCTGCGCCGGTGATGAGTGCCCATTTATTCATAACGCTTTTCCATAAAGTTGTTTGCTATATATAAGGTATTATGGCCTTATCATAAGACATCACACAATCTAATACTGGGTTTAGTATTGATATCGATTGTGCTACTTCGCGACATTATACGTTGTGACCGCCATGCTGCTTAATGATGTCTTGTTTGCTAATTGAAGATAGCTCCCTTGCTCTGTGGCAACGATATTTTCGGTTAATGCCTTTGTCATGTACACCATCGTGTTAGTTAAGTCTGTTTCTATCTCGACGATTAGTTGTGCTTTGTTGATTGTTTGTGATGGTACCTGTGGGCTTTCAGTATATCCGGCTTGCATTAGCGTTGCGGTCAATAACATTAGCTTAATCATAACGTCCTCCTTGTTTAAGACGCGGCTAGATTAACGACTGAAAATGAAGCTGAAGTTACAGTCAGCCTTTATCACTGATGATATTCCCCTGATGTTTTTAATGGTTTGAATAAGAAAAACTAATCTCAAGGTAAAACTTGCATCCACCCATGGCTATCACTTAGAATCACGCTCTTACGCGTCGGAAAACATAGACTCCTGTACGGTCTTGTCCTGGCTGCGTTTTAACTCTTAATTATTAAACCCAAGTGGCCCTACGTGGGGGTCACCACTGGAAAAGGAAAATTCATGCCTGTAATTACACTTCCTGATGGAAGCAAACGCGAGTTTGCTCAACCCGTTTCTACTTTAGATGTTGCTGCCGATATTGGTCCTGGTCTGGCGAAAGCTTGTATTGCCGGACGTATTAATGGTGAGCTGAAAGACGCTTGCGATATCATTGATACCGATTCAGAGCTTTCGATTATCACAGCTAAAGATGAAGAGGGAGTAAAGATCCTTCGCCACTCTTGTGCACATTTGCTCGGCCATGCATTTAAGCAGCTTTGGCCTGACGCTAAAATGGCGATCGGTCCTGTTATCGACAATGGTTTCTATTATGATATCGACTTAGATCATAAATTGACCCAGGAAGATATTGATGCGCTAGAAAAGCGTATGACCCAACTTGCAAAAACTAACTACGCTGTTGATAAACGTGTTGTTAGCTGGCAAGAAGCGCGTGATACCTTTGAAGCTCGCGGTGAAAGCTATAAAATTGCAATCCTTGATGAGAACATCAGCAAAGATGCAACTCCAGCGCTTTATCATCATGAAGAATATGTTGATATGTGCCGTGGTCCGCATGTACCGAACATGAGATTCTGCCAGAACTTTAAGTTGATGAGTGTAGCTGGTGCCTATTGGCGTGGTAACTCAGACAACAAAATGCTGCAACGTATCTACGGTACAGCATGGGCAGACAAGAAAGCACTTAAAGTGCACCTTAACCGTTTAGAAGAAGCGGCTAAGCGTGACCATCGTAAAATTGGTAAGCAGCTAGATCTTTACCATATGCAAGAAGAAGCACCTGGTATGGTGTTTTGGCACAACGATGGCTGGAGTCTATACCTAGAACTTGAAAAGTTCATTCGTCAAAAACTGGGTCAATACACTTATCAAGAAGTTAAAGGTCCATTAATGATGGATCGAGTGTTGTGGGAACGTTCAGGCCATTGGGATAAATATTCCGAGGCAATGTTCACCACTAGCTCTGAGAATCGTGAATACGCCATTAAGCCGATGAACTGTCCTGGACACGTTCAAATATTTAATCAAGGCCTTAAGTCTTATCGCGATTTGCCATTACGTATGGCTGAGTTTGGTTGTTGTCATCGTAATGAGCCATCAGGTTCACTGCATGGCTTAATGCGTGTTCGTGGCTTTACGCAAGATGATGCACATGTTTTCTGTACTGAAGATCAAGTTCAGCAGGAAGTTAGCGCATGTATTCAAATGGTGTATGACACATACGAAACATTTGGCTTTAAAAATATCGCCGTTAAGCTTTCTACTCGTCCTGAAAAACGTATTGGTGATGACGATATGTGGGACCGAGCTGAAGAAGCCTTAAAGCAAGCGCTTACAGCTAATGATATTGAATTTGACATCCTACCCGGTGAAGGTGCTTTTTACGGACCTAAGATCGAATTCACATTACACGATTGTTTAGATAGAGCATGGCAGTGCGGTACTGTACAATTAGATTACGCATTACCTGGTCGTTTAGGTGCAACTTACGTAGCGGAAGACAACAGTCGTCAAACGCCCGTAATGATCCACCGAGCCATTCTTGGTTCATTAGAGCGCTTCTTGGGTATTCTTATTGAAGAGTACGCCGGAAAATTCCCAGCTTGGTTAGCACCTCAACAAGTTGTCGTGATGAATATTACTGACAAACAGTCGGATTATGCTGAAAAAGTTGTCAATTCATTAAAAGAATATGGAATTCGTGCAACTAAAGACTTGAGGAATGAGAAGATAGGCTTTAAAATACGTGAGCACACGTTAAGGCGTGTCCCTTATTTATTGGTCGTTGGTGATCAAGAAATAGAAAATAAGGAAGTCGCGGTGCGTACCCGAGAGGGAGTTGACTTAGGTAAGATGCAAATCGAAGAATTTGCGACTAAGCTCAAGAACCAAATTTCGCTCCGTAGTCTCAATTTGTTGGAGGAATAGGTCATAAAGATCAAAAAAACTGCAGGGCGCCAGGCGGCCCCGAATAGAATAAACGAGCTCATCACTGGTGTTTCAGAAGTCCGTCTTAACGGTCTTGACGGTGAGCAATTAGGTATCTTGACTATTAGTGAAGCACAGGAAGTTGCTGACGAAGCAGGTGTTGATTTAGTAGAAATCAGTCCTAATGCTGAGCCGCCGGTTTGCCGTGTAATGGACTACGGTAAGTTCCTTTTTGATAAAGCGAAAGCTCAAAAAGAACAAAAAAAGAAGCAAAAAATTGTACAGGTGAAGGAAATTAAATTCCGTCCCGGTACAGATTCGAACGATTATCAGGTAAAACTACGCAACCTGACTCGTTTTCTAGAAGACGGCGACAAAGCGAAAGTAACGCTTCGTTTCCGTGGTCGTGAGATGGCTCACCAAAGCCTAGGTATGGATCTTTTGAACCGTATCAAAGCTGATTTGGAAGCAATTGCAGTCGTGGAGTCCTTTCCAAAAATGGAAGGTCGCCAAGCTGTCATGGTTCTCGCACCGAAAAAGAAATAGTAAGGCAATTGAAAGTAGCAGGGTCTTTTTATTAAGATACCTGTTCGCCTTGCGTTTTATTAATTGTCCCAATGCGGAGTTTTAGCAATGCCTAAAATGAAAACAGACAAGGGTGTAGCGAAGCGTTTTAAGAAAACCGCCAATGGTTTTAAACGTAAGCAAGCCCATTTACGTCACATTTTGACCAAGAAGAGCACTAAGCGTAAACGTCACTTACGTGCTAAATGTTTAGTATCTAAAGCTGACATGCCTGCTATTGCACGTCAACTACCTTACGCTTAATTAAAGGAGCAAAGAACAATGCCTAGAGTTAAGCGTGGTGTAACCGCTCGTGCTCGTCACAAAAAAGTACTCAAACTAGCCAAAGGTTATTACGGAGCTCGCTCACGTACTTACCGTGTTGCAAAGCAAGCCGTAACTAAAGCTGGTCAATATGCTTACCGTGACCGTCGTCAGAAGAAACGTCAATTCCGTCAACTTTGGATTGCACGTATCAATGCGGCTTCTCGTCAAAATGGTCTGTCTTACAGCCGTTTCATTAATGGTTTGAAAAAAGCCTCTATTGAAATCGATCGTAAGATCCTGGCTGACATCGCTGTTTTTGATAAAGTTGTATTTACAACTTTAGTAGAAAAAGCAAAAGAAGCTTTAGCTAAGTAATTAGCTGTGATTCTTGTAAAAAGGGAGCCTTAGGGCTCCCTTTTTTGTACCTGAAATTTGTCCCGTCTTGAGAATAAGTTGACGTTTTAGAGACTGATTGATGAAATCTTTAAGTTCCATCAGCAAAAGCGCACACAAGGTGAGCACACTCTGGACTTAACTGTGGTTTTGTTAGGCCTGCAGAAAAAGGCGAACTGACCTAGGTACCGTGATAATTAAGCTAAACATTAGATTATCACCACAAACGTCTTATCTTATCGCGGTACTCATTATCTGACGCTTTTGGTTAATTACAGATACAAAAAAAGCAGGCTTAAAGCCTGCTTTTTATCGAAACTACCAATTACTTCTTGGCGTCTAAGTAACGCTCAGCGTCAAGTGCGGCCATACAGCCTGTACCCGCAGATGTAATCGCTTGGCGGTAATGTTGATCCATTACATCGCCAGCAGCAAATACGCCTTCTATGCTTGTTTGGGTAGCGTTGCCATTAAGGCCACTTTCTACTTTGATATAACCATTGCTCATCTCTAGCTGGCCTTCAAACATACCAGTATTTGGGCTGTGGCCAATGGCGACGAATACGCCAGCCACTTCTAAATCCTTGATGACACCATCTTTAGTGCTCTTCATCTTAAGACCGGTAACGCCCATCGCATTACCAACAACTTCATCGAGAGTGTTGTCTAGGTGTAAGATGATATTGCCGCTCGCCACTTTATCCATCAGACGCTTAGTTAAGATTTTTTCACTGCGGAAACTATCACGACGGTGAATAAGGTGCACTTCAGATGCAATGTTACTGAGGTACAGTGCTTCTTCAACTGCGGTGTTACCACCACCAATAACAGCGACTTTCTGGTTACGATAGAAGAAACCGTCACACGTTGCGCAAGCTGATACGCCACGGCCTTTAAAGGCTTCTTCAGACTCAAGACCTAAGTACATCGCTGATGCACCTGTAGAGATGATGAGTGCATCACAAGTGAACTCGCCGTCATCACCTTTTAACTGGAAAGGGCGGACGTTTAAGTTCACTTCATTGATGTGATCAAAAATAATTTCAGTATCAAACTTTTCAGCATGCTTTTGCATACGTTCCATTAGTGCTGGACCGGTAAGATCATCCGCATCACCTGGCCAGTTTTCAACTTCTGTCGTTGTCGTAAGTTGCCCACCTTGCTGCATACCTGTGATCATGACAGGTTTTAGGTTAGCACGAGCGGCATATACTGCTGCAGTATAGCCAGCAGGGCCTGAACCCAGAATAAGTAAGTTACAATGTCTAGCTTGGGTCATTTGTTTCTCCGTTCTTTTACGAATGCAATGTCTATCAAGGGGGATCAACCCCTCTATCTCTATCAATTGCAGCGATTGTATGGAATTTAAGGTTGTGGGTAAAGCTCTGTATTGAGAGAACACTGCAACGGAAAGCTTACACAGCGTCGATTTTTAGGGGTTTTTACACTGTTTAGGCTGCTCCTTATCACATTTTGGTTTATTCTATAGCGCAAAGATTGAAATCGAGCTGGATCACAGCCTAAAACAGTAGAAAGGAAGTGTTATGCGTATTAGCGCGAATTTTGATGGCGGAAACATAGAAGTAATCAATGCTGACAATAAAGACGATGTGCAGTTGGCCATTCGTCCCGATGAAGGTGGAGAGTTTTTTCAATGGTTTAATTTCAAACTCGATGGTGTTGTTGGTACTCAGTACACGCTTAATATTGTTAATGCGGACAAAGCTTCTTACGTTAAAGGTTGGGATGATTACCAAGCTGTAGCGACTTACGATAGACAAAACTGGTTTAGATTGCCGACGACGTATCAAGACGGCAAATTAACTATCTCAGTTGATCTTGATTGTGATGCAATTCAAATCGCTTATTTTGCGCCATACAGCTATGAGCGTCATCAAGACTTATTAGCGGCCGTACAGGTACATCCACAAGTCAGCTTAGAGCATTTAGGCCTGACATTGGATGAACGTGATATGACGCTCATCAAAGTCGGTGACGGTGACGAAGAGAAAGCCAATATCTGGATCACAGCGCGTCAGCATCCTGGTGAAACTATGGCTGAATGGTTGGTTGAAGGATTAATTAACAACCTGCTTGATAGCGATTGCCCAACGGCTAAATCACTTTTAGACAAAGCTAACTTCTATATTGTGCCAAATATGAACCCAGATGGGAGTGTTCGAGGGCATTTGCGCACCAATGCGGTAGGAACAAATCTTAACCGTGAGTGGCAGTCTCCCTCTTTAGAGAAAAGCCCTGAAGTATTTTATGTGGTTAATAAAATGAAAGAGACGGGTGTTGATCTTTTCTATGACGTGCATGGCGATGAAGGCTTACCGTTCGTATTCCTTGCCGGCTGTGAAGGTGTCCCTGCCTATACCAAAGAAGATGCAGTACGTCAGCAAGCATTTGTAGATGCATTACAAATGGCGAGCCCTGATTTTCAAACTGAATTTGGATATGATAAAGATGCGCCGGGTCAAGCCAACTTAACCGTTGGTTCTAACTGGGTGGCACATACGTTTGGTTGTCTTTCTAACACGTTAGAAATGCCATTCAAAGACAACGACAATATGCCTGATCTTATGGCAGGTTGGTCGCCTGAGCGCTGTATTTACCTTGGTGAAGCATCGTTGATTGCGATGAACGCTGTGGTTGATAAATTAAAGTAAGTTGTACGTTTATTAAATGAGTATTGAGGGGAGTAAATGGCATTAGTTAAGTGTCCTAGCTGTGGTGAACGCATTTCAAGCATGGCTAAAGAGTGCTCGCATTGTAAAGCTAGCATTTCTGCCAACAATGAAAGCCTGCAAGTGATTAGTCATATAAAGCGCTCTAATCAGTTAATGAATCAGAGCTTTTTGGCATTAACGTTATTTATTGGCGGCGTAGTCACTTGGTTTTGGGGGGGAGAACCTGCAGAGGGGACCCGTTCTATTATTGCTGTGTCTGCTTTTACACTGGGTTTTGTTGGCTACTTGGTTACCCGAATGCAAATCGTGCTACATAAACGGAAAAGAGTATGACCGATATAAATAAAGTCATTGATGATATGCCGACTGAAGTTTACCAGCGCTTACTGAGTGCGGTAGAGCTGGGTAAGTGGGAAGATGGCACTGTGCTAACACAAGAGCAGCGTGCGTCGACTCAACAGGTCGTTATGCTTTATCAGGCTAGAAAGCTTACACAAACGGAACACTTCACTATTAACAGTGAAGGTAACGTAAACGAGCTCTCTAAGTCAGAATTAAAGAAGCAGTTCAAAGGCGAGACTATCGCTGAGTTCCAAGAAAAAGAGCTGTAGATTAACACTAAAAGCCCTGTGCTAATTTATTAGCGCAGGGCTTTATCTATTTCTAGAGGCTGATGGTCTAATCTTGGGTTAACTCACCTACAATGGATACTTGCATGGCTTTTCGGATGGCATCAGGGGTGAGATCCGTTGATAATAAATAATGTAGCTTAGCCAGTGCAGCTTCTGTCGTCATGTCGTAGCCGCTGATAACTCCTGCCGATGCAAGTGCATTACCCGTCGCATAACCGCCCATATTGACTTTACCTTGCAAACACTGGGTTAAATTCACCAGTACAATCCCACGCTCGTGTGCATCACGCAGTGTTTTAAGTAACGCGGGTGTTTGTGGTGCATTGCCAACGCCAAAGGTCAGCAATATCAGCGCCTTTACAGGTTGCTGTAATATATTGGCGAAGATTTCTGTACTAATACCAGGGTAAAGAGTCACGACACCTATCGGTTGTGGACTGATATTAATCACATTAAGTGTTTGGCTCGGATTCTCCTTTGCGAGTTTACCTGCATGCCAGCGGATCTTAATTCCAGCTTCTAATAATAATGGGAAATTCGGCGAAGCAAACGCATTAAAGCCGTCAGCATGCGCTTTAGTCGTACGGTTGCCTCTAAACAGTTTGTTATTGAAGAATAAGCACACTTCATCGACAGGATAATTTGCTGCGATATAGAGCGCATTAAGTAAGTTAGTTTGTCCATCGGAACGTAACTGTGCCAGTGGGATCTGTGAGCCGGTAACAATAACGGGTTTAGATAACCCTTGTAACATAAACGATAAAGCAGATGCCGTATACGCCATGGTATCGGTACCATGCAAAATCACGAAGCCATCGTATTGGTCATAATTGGCTTTGATATCATTAGCGATCATCTGCCAATCAGTCGGTGCCATATCTGATGAGTCGATTAGGGGAGAGTATTCACTGATGACAAAGTCTGGCATTTCTTCATGGTAAAACTCAGGCATTGCTTTGATACATCCAGTCAAAAATCCTGCAACAGGGGCAAAGCCTTGTTCAGTTTTTTGCATACCAATAGTACCGCCCGTGTAGGCTACATATATACAGCGTTTAGTCATGTTGGTTTTGATTTTGTTTTTGAACACAATGGGATGATTATAAAGGTGTGGATATAATAAAGCCCAGTAAAACTGGGCTTTATTTAATAAAACTTTAGTGAGTGATAAAGCTTTATGACTTAGTCACTGCAAGTATCACAGTAAAGATAGACACCATTTGGATCATCAAACGTCTGCAATGTCTGAGCAACTGTTGAAAACTGACCCAAAAGTTGTTCAATTAGCGTGGTTTTTACCAAACTTTGTGGCATGTATACCGACGCGCTAGCAAACATCTCTTGTACAAACAGATCTTGCGGTGATAGCTCTTGCTCAATCACTTCGGTATCAAAATGTTCGATTGATGCCATATCCGCTGCTCGCGATACTGCGTCTTGTAGATCACCGAGTTCATCTACCAGACCAAGCTCAAGTGCCTTACGGCCAGTCCAAACACGGCCCTGTGCAATACTATCTACTTGCTCAAGGCTCATATCACGCTCTTTAGCGACTAATGAAATGAAGTCGTTATATCCGCGTTCAATATGGCGCTGAATAATAGCACTGATCCCTGGAGAAAGACCTTTGGTGACAGAAAATCCTGCCCAGTCAGAAGTTGCAACACCATCGGTATGGACACCTATGCTCGCAAGCGAGTCTTCAAAGGTGGTGACCATTCCGAAAATGCCGATAGAGCCTGTCAACGTTGTTGGGGTGGCGTAGATATAATCTGCACTGGCTGATATCCAGTATCCACCGGACGCTGCATAGCTGCCCATACTGACAACAACAGGTTTATTGGCTGTTTTAAGGGCTAATACTTCTTGGCGGATCTGCTCTGATGCGAATGCACTGCCACCAGGACTATCAACACGAAGTACCACGGCTTTAATGGAATCATCAAAACGTGCTTTACGGAGCAACTTAGCGGTGCTTTCTCCGCCAATCTGCCCAGCAGGTTGCGCGCCATTCATGATCGTGCCTTTGGCAACGATGATGCCGACTTTATTGTCTGATAAAAGCAGTGGATGACTTGCCGTTACAGAAAGGTAATCATAGAAATCGATCTGTTTGAATGACTCACCATCGGCAGATTCACCGACGGCATCAACCATGCTCAATCGAAATCCTTCCGCTGTTTTAAGGTTATCAACCCAATTCATATTCAGCGCCATTTGACTAGACTGACCTTCCGCTTTGTCTAACTGGGCTAAATAGTCCTCTGCGCTCAAAGATAGACTCGTTGCAGGGATATCTCGGTTTTGTCCAACCGTAGTACTGTAGCTTTCCCATAAATCATTTAATAAGGTTAAGTTAGCCTCTTTAGCTGCGTCTGACATGTCATCACGAATAAAGGGTTCTACTGCAGATTTAAATGTACCGACGCGGAAGACATGAGCTTTAATTTTAAGCTTGTCTAAGGCTGACTTAAAATACTGGCGGTAACGACCTAAGCCTTCAATTTCAACGCTGCCCTGTGGGTTTAAGGTGATGCTATCTGCAAAGCTGGCGAGGAAGTACTGATTTTGTCCGTACCAATTTGCGTGAGCAACAATGGGTTTACCCGATTCTTTAAAGTTGTTTAAGGCATCACCAATCGATTGTAGCTTACTCATGCCTGTGCCACTAAGGTGGCCTAAGTCGAGTACTAACTGACTGATCCGATTGTCAGCAGCGGCATTGTTAACAACATCAATGACATCTGCTAATAGGATCTCGCCACCAGCATCTTTACCATTACCACTTTTCATTGCCGCTTCAAAAGGGTCTACATGGCGTTTTTGATCAACGATTGCTCCAGAAAGGTTCAGCACCAGTGCTGAACCATCTTCTACTTTTATGCTTTCTTCACCGCTTAATACTACGATGAGTGCGATGACAATACCGAAAAAGAAAAGGTTTAAAAATAGTTTTCTTGTGCCGTTGATTACATTCCAGCTAAGTAGGAATATCTTTTTAAATATTGAGGGTTTAGCGGGCATCAGCCACTCCTTTGAATCCGAATTATGACAATGCTAACTGAAAACAGTCTCGAAAGGAAAATTCAATTGTAAAGGAATCTAATCACTCACTTATTGAGCTTATGGTTTACACAATGTATGCTGAATTAAATCACTTGTTTAAAAAGGACGTTTGAATGTCGTTTCCGCATTTATTAGAACCCTTAGATCTGGGCTTTACCCAGTTAAAGAACCGTGTGCTGATGGGCTCAATGCATACTGGTTTGGAAGAAGAAAAGGGCGGTTTTGAGAAACTGGCAGTGTTTTATAAAGAGCGTGCACAAGGCGGAGTAGGTCTTATCGTTACCGGCGGTATTTCACCTAATCTCCGTGGGCGGTTGGCGCCTAATGCTTGTCAGTTGAGTTTTCCATGGCAGGTAAAGAAACACACTATCGTCACTAAAGCAGTGCATGACGCCGGCGGTAAGATATGCATGCAACTACTACACGCGGGACGTTATGGTTATCACCCATTCTCGCAGGCCCCGAGTAAAATAAAATCTCCGATTACCCCTTTCACACCATCTGAAATGTCTACAAGACAAGTAGCCGCAACGATTAAAGACTATGCAACCAGTGCTGCACTGGCTAAAAAAGCAGGTTATGACGGCGTAGAGGTGATGGGCAGTGAAGGTTATTTGATAAACCAGTTTGTTAGCTCTCGCACCAACAAGCGTACAGATAAGTGGGGCGGTGCATTTGAAAATAGAGCACAGTTCCCTGTTGAGATCGTAAATCAGATCCGCGCCAAAGTGGGCACTGATTTTATTATCATTTTTAGATTGTCTATGCTTGATCTGGTTGATAATGGCTCCACTTGGGATGAAGTTGTACAACTTGCAAAACGGTTAGAAAGCGCGGGTGTAACGATTATAAACACCGGCATAGGCTGGCATGAAGCGCGTATTCCGACCATTGCCACTAGCGTACCTCGCGGCGCGTTTGCATGGGTGACGGAAAAGCTGATGAAAGAGATGTCTATTCCGCTTATCGCGACTAATCGCATTAATACACCCGAGATAGCAGAATCTATTATTGCGTCGGGCCAAGCAGATATGGTGTCGATGGCTAGGCCTTTCTTAGCCGATCCTGAATTTGTAAATAAAGCTGAAGCTAACACACCTGAACTTATCAATACTTGCATTGGCTGTAACCAAGCGTGTCTTGATCATAGCTTTGCGCTTAAACGAGCAACCTGTTTAGTTAACCCACGTGCTTGCTATGAAACCGAGCTTAACTTCACCCCAGCGAACATTAAAAAGCGTATTGCGGTAATGGGCGCAGGCCCTGCAGGGATGGCGTTCTCAGTATATGCGGCGACTCGAGGTCATGAAGTGGTTTTGTTTGAGGCAAAATCTGAAGTCGGTGGACAATTTAACTTAGCCAGGAAGATCCCTGGCAAAGAGGAGTTCGACGAGACCATTAGATATTTTCTAAACCAGATAAAACTGCATAAGATTGAACTGCGTCTAAATACTCGACTCGATGCTAGTGTCATTAGAGATGAAAAATTTGACGAAATAGTGATGTCATCGGGGGTTAAACCGCGTCCGCTTGATTTACCTGGTTTCGATAGTGAAAAGGTGGTTGATTACCAACAAGTACTCAACGGCGAAGTTGAAATTGGACAGAAAGTTGCTTTGATTGGTGCTGGCGGTATTGGTTTTGATATGGCGCACTATTTATGCGAAGAAGAATCGTCTACGTTAAACCCAAATAAATGGTTAAAGCAGTGGGGTATTGATAAAGAATACCAAACTGCAGGTGGCTTAACAGAGCCTGTTCTCGATGAAAAGCATCGTGAGGTGGTGTTACTGCAACGTAAAACCACAAAAATGGGTAAAGGATTGGGTAAAACAACGGGCTGGATCCACCGTTCAGTATTGAAGCAACATAAAGTGGTGATGAAAACCGGCGTATCTTATGAAAAGTTTGATGATGAAGGGCTGCATATCACCGTTAATGACAAGGCTGAGGTGTTAGCAGTCGATAATGTTGTACTCTGCGCGGGTCAGGTTTCAAATACTGTACTGCTTGAAGAGATGAAGTCTACTGGAATTCCGGTTCATCTGATTGGCGGAGCTGACGTTGCCGCTGAACTTGATGCCAAGCGTGCTATACGCCAAGGTGCGGAGCTCGCTATCGCTCTTTAAGCGAACCGTTCAATATTCCAATAAAAGCCTGTTTAGTTCAATACGCGAACTAAACAGGCTTTTTTGTCATTAATGTTTTGTGTTTAGATAACAAGTTAAAGATTAATATTTTTCAAAATAATGAGGCTGCTAGTGGTTATTGCAATAGATAGTCATTTAACCTCCTAATTCCTACGCACGAGAGCATACGGAGAAGTAGAGGGAGTCGGGTATTAGCGGGGCATGTTAGGTTATAGAAAGCTTGGAGGAGTCTATAGTTTGATATGTCGAGCATTGATGAAGCTCTAGTGTTCACTGGTGCATACTAACGGAGTGTTTAATGGTGGACTTATGTCTGGGGAGGGTAGTGCGTTATGCACTGAAATAAATGAACTGCAGAGATTAATGACATAAAACTGCGGTCATGACTCTCTGCAATCTAAACTGTTGCTGTTAATCTATAGATTCGTGAGTTTCAGGTTGCTTACGTTTGGGTGCTCTAACAACGACTTCCGCACCTTCCCCTGAAAGTTCTAAATTTATATCGGTCGTTGGAATACAACAACATGGCAGACATTCGTCTGCTTCTAATGTCACTAGCGGTTCAGTTATATAGCTAACGGAACCACTAATCACTTTAGTTTTGCATTGCCCACAAAATCCATTTCGGCATTCAGAAAAAGTCTTCACTTTTTTCTGCTCTAATGCTTCAAGCAAGGTCAGGTGCTGTTGATTAAACAACAGCACCGGTTGGCCTTGTAGGCTAACGATGGGGGCTTTTTTTAAGCTGAGATGCTTAAAGGTCAAAGTCTAAAAACTCATCTTCATCAATAGAAGAATCGATTTGGCCAACTAAGTATGATGAAACTTCAACTTCTTGAGGTGCCACCTGAACCGCGTCACTCTCGAGCCAGTTCTTCATCCATGGAAGTGGGTTAGTTATCTCAGCGTACGGTGATTCAAAGTTAACTGACTTCATACGTTCGTTAGTAATGTACTCGACGTACTGACAAAGGATGTGTTCATTTAAGCCAATCATTGAACCGTCTTTGAACAGGTATTTAGCCCACTCTTTTTCTTGCTCTGCAGCTTTGACAAAAATGTCGATGGCAGTTTGTTTGCACTCTTTAGCTATCTCTGCCATTTCAGGATCATCTTTACCTGCATGCATGATTTTTAAAATGTGTTGCGTGCTGTTCAAGTGCAATGCTTCATCGCGGGCAATTAGGCGAATGATTTTTGCATTACCTTCCATAACGTTGCGCTCTGCAAATGCAAACGAGCAAGCAAAACTAACATAGAAACGAATGGCTTCAAGCACGTTAACAGACACCATACATAAGTAGAGTGCTTTCTTTATTTCTCGCTTAGTGACTTCAACAGTTTCGCCATTAATTTGATGGCTACCTTCACCGTGTAAGTGGAATGCTTGGCTAAGTATGATGAGCTCGTCGTAATAAGCTGCAATGTCAGTTGCTCGCTTAAGGATCTCTTTATTCTCGACGATATCGTCAAAAACAACCGATGGATCATTAACGATATTACGGATGATATGAGTGTATGAGCGCGAATGAATCGTTTCTGAAAACGACCATGTCTCAATCCATGTCTCTAACTCAGGCAGAGATACTAACGGTAAAAATGCGACGTTGGGTGAACGTCCTTGAATTGAATCAAGTAGAGTCTGATATTTTAAGTTCGAAATGAAAATATGCTTTTCATGCTCAGGCAGTGCAGCGTAATCTATTTTATCTTTGCTGACGTCAACTTCTTCAGGGCGCCAAAAGAATGAAAGCTGTTTTTCAATCAGTTTTTCAAATACTTCATATTTCTGTTGGTCATAACGCGCAACGTTAACTGACTGCCCAAGAAACATAGGTTCAAGCAGTGCATTGTTAGGTGTTTGACAAAATGTAGAATAGGCCATTTTTCTATCTTCCGATAATGGGGGCTTTGCCCCCTTTAATTAACGTTTAATACTCATGAATAACTGCTCGAGACTAGATTTTACATGCGCCGCCTTCGCAGCTGTCATCTTCTACTTCAACGGAAGTAATGTCATCATGATTATCTGAAGCACCATCACGAGTATTGTGATAGTAAAGTGTCTTCACACCGTATTTATAAGCAGTCAATAAGTCTTTCAGCAGTACCTTCATTGGCACTCTTCCACCCTCAAAACGAGATGGGTCGTAGTTGGTGTTAGCTGAAATAGATTGATCAACAAACTTCTGCATTAAACCGACTAACTGTATGTAACCATCGTTATTAGGCATCTGCCACAATAGTTCATAACTATGCTGATATTTTTCAAAGTCAGGAACAACTTGCTTTAATTGACCATCTTTACTGGCTTTAACGCTGATGAGACCGCGCGGTGGCTCAATGCCGTTAGTGGCGTTAGAGATCTGCGAAGAGGTCTCTGACGGCATTAATGCCGAAAGGGTAGAGTTACGCAGTCCGTGAGTTTTAATCTCTTCACGCAGCGTTTCCCAATCCATATGCAATGGCTCGTCACAGATTTTGTCCAAGTCACGCTTATAGGTATCGATAGGTAAGATCCCTTTCGAATACGTGGTTTCGTGGAACGCTGGGCAAGCCCCTTGCTCTTTAGCCAAGTTCATTGACGCTTTCAATAGATAGTACTGGATTGCTTCAAATGTCTTATGGGTAAGACCATTTGCTGAACCATCTGAATAGCGCACACCTTCTTTCGCGAGATAGTTAGCGAAGTTGATAACTCCGATCCCTAAAGTACGACGATTCATCGATGCTTTTTCAGCAGAGATAATCGGATAATCTTGATAGTCTAATAAGTTATCCAGTGCTCGTACGGCAAGATCTGCCAATGGCTCTAGCTCTTCAAGCTTTTTAATCGCGCCTAAGTTCAACGCTGAAAGCGTACAAAGGGCAATTTCACCGTCAGGATCATTGATGTTGTTCAATGGCTTAGTCGGCAGCGCTATTTCTAAACATAAGTTAGATTGACGGATTGGCGCTACTTTTGAATCAAATGGACTGTGCGTGTTGCAGTGATCCACGTTTTGAATATAGATACGACCCGTAGAGGCACGCTCTTGCATCATCAATGAAAACAGTTCAACGGCTTTAATTTGTTGCTTACGGATACTCTCGTCAGCTTCATATTTAAGGTAGAGACGTTCAAATTCATCTTGATCTTCAAAGAACGCATCGTACATGCCAGGCACATCTGATGGGCTGAACAAGCTAATCATGCCACCTTGGATAAGGCGCTGGTACATCAGCTTATTAATTTGCACGCCGTAATCTAGGTGACGAATACGGTTGTCATCTACGCCACGGTTATTCTTAAGTACCAGTAACGATTCAACTTCTAGATGCCACATAGGGTAGAAGAGGGTGGCAGCACCGCCGCGTACGCCGCCTTGTGAGCACGATTTGACAGCGGTTTGGAAATACTTATAAAACGGTAAACAACCGGTGTGGAATGCTTCACCACCACGAATAGGGCTACCTAGCGCGCGAATTCGACCGGCATTCACACCAATCCCAGCTCGCTGAGAGACGTATTTAACGATTGAAGATGCAGTGGCATTAATTGAATCTAAGCTGTCACCACATTCAATTAGCACGCAAGAGCTGAATTGGCGTGTTGGTGTACGCACACCCGCCATAATCGGTGTGGGTAGTGAAATCTTAAACGTCGATGTTGCATCGTAAAAATCTTTTACGTACTTAAGACGTGTTTCTTTTGGATATTTAGCAAATAAACAGGCTGCAACCAAAATATAAAGAAACTGTGCACTTTCATAAATTTCATGAGTGACACGGTTTTGAACTAAATACTTACCTTCTAACTGCTTAACGGCTGCATAAGAGAAGTTCATGTCACGCCAATGATCAATGTAGCTACCTAATATATCGATCTCTTCGCGGCTATAGTCCTGCAGTATGTGGGCATCGTACTTGCCCAGTTCTACTAAGTGAACGACATGTTCGTAAAGTTTTGGTGGTTCAAACTGACCAAACGCCTTTTTACGAAGATGGAAAATGGCCAATCTTGCAGATAAAAACTGATAGTCAGGTGACTCGGGGGAAATTAAGTCTGCAGCGGCTTTAATGATAGTCTCGTGGATCGCTTCAGTTGGGATCCCTTCGAAAAACTGTAGGTGAGAACGTAGTTCAACTTCAGACACCGAGACATTAGTCAGTCCCTTTGCCGCCCATTCAATAACACGATGGATTTTTTCGAGATCGATTGTCTCACGTTCGCCACTGCGTTTTGTGACTGTCATATTACTATTCATTAAAGATAAACCTTGGTTCTTATATTGATGAAAGTGACCTGCATAGGTGCACCGTACATTTCCCTGTAAACAATCCAAACGAAACCGTAAAACAGTGGCTTCCAATTTATTGACACAAACTGCTAAATAGTGTCTCTGATTGCCACTTACACACAATATATGGTGTTTTTAAATTTCTTAGGTACAAGATAGTGAGGTTCGGGGTTATTTGCAAGTGCGAATTCTGGGAACAAGTTGTGGATATCTTGAGGATAATTTTGACAGTTAGTAACAGCTAACCCTTAAAGCTTGTTTTGATTTGGGTTCCTAGCGGAAGATGAATATTTATACAGCCAAAAATGGATTTGAAGATCGCAGGATCCTTGAGCGATCTTCACTTATCAATATACTGATAATATAACTCAGTCATTTAGCTGAAGCGTGAACCATTTCATCAGCTCATCTGAGTTAGCAAAGCAAATGTCAGTTGGCCAGGCATTAATATCATCGTTGGGCGCGATATAACCCCACGCTGCTAAGCCAGCTTGCATATTGGCTGCTCGAGCAGCAACCATGTCTCTTTCTGCATCGCCCAAATAAAGAATATGTTGGCAACTTACACCGATTTGCTGAGCCGCCAGTAGCATAGGGGCGGTATGAGGTTTTGAATAAAGTGTTGAATCGCCACTCACAATGGCAGGCATCTGTTTGTCTAGGCCTAATTTAATCAGCAGTGGTCGAGTAAAACGAGCAGGCTTATTGGTGACCACGCCGTAGGGAATATCATTAAGCTTTAACAAGCTAAGAAAAGGCCACAGCCCAGGGAATAAGTCACAGTTGTTACCATTAACCTTTTCATAATTCTCTAGCAGCGCCAATTGTACTTGTCGTTGAATATCATCATTGGCATTAGGAAGGGCAGCGCGAACCATGGCTAAGCTGCCATGAGATGCTACATTACGCTGTTGACTTAAGGTGACTGTCGAGTAACCAAATTGGGTCAGGCTGATATTTAGCGCATCAACCATATCCGGAGCGGTGTCTGCAAGTGTGCCATCAAGATCAAAAAGCACCGCTTTAATGGCACGGTGCTTTGTAGAAGGGTTACTGTCAGTCATTCTTTACTGTGGTAATCATATAATTGACTTCTAAGCTTTTAGTATACTTAAACACATCCGTAATAGGGTTGTAGGTTATCCCTACGGCATCATTACAGATAAGCTCGGCGTTATCCGCAAGTGCAATGAGTTCAGAAGGCTTAATGAACTTTTTGTGGTCATGAGTGGCAACAGGTAACATTTTCAGCAAATATTCTGCGCCGAGGATTGTTTCGACATAAGCTCTCATATTTCTATTAATAGTAGAGAAGAAAACAAAGCCACCCGGTTTTACCATATCTGCGCAGGCTTGGATCACTGAGCTTGGATCGGGTACATGCTCGAGCATCTCCATACACGTAATGACATCATATTGTTGTCTGTGCTCATCACGATGGTTTTCTGCGGTGTTCTTTATATAGTTTACCGAGACACCCATTTCTAAAGCATGTAAACGAGCGACGTCGAGTGGCTCATCACCCATATCTAAACCGGTCACGTTTGCGCCGATACGCGCCATGCTTTCAGACAAGATACCGCCACCGCAACCAACATCAAGTACGTTCTTGCCAAAAATGCCACCAGCGGTTTGATCTATATAATTGAGGCGAAGTGGATTTAAATTGTGCAGAGGCTTGAATTCACCGTTTAGATCCCACCAAGTGGCGGCCATTTTTTCAAATTTAGCAATCTCTTCAGGATCGACATTATGATTGTTTTGCACTATTAATTACCTCAGATCGATTAATTCGTCTTTTGTGCTCATTATAATGATTAGTGCCAATAAACAAAGCGGATATCGCGTCGTTTCTCAGGAATCATTAAAAGTGACCAAAAAATACACTTATGCCTTGATTTTAATCAATAGTATTGCCTATTACTTCATATAGTAAATGAATGCTGTATTGGGTCTAGCGCCGTCAAATAACTGTGTTAGAATGCCAAATCACGTTTTCAAGCATGACTATTCTTATCTGTAAGGATTGCGTGCTAAATTTCAAGGGATCGAGCGGTTTATGACTGATCTGGCTTCATCTATAACACCAATTAATATTGAAGACGAATTAAAAAATTCATACCTAGATTACGCCATGAGCGTAATTGTAGGACGGGCACTGCCCGATGTTCGTGATGGCTTAAAGCCTGTTCATCGCCGCGTATTGTTCGCCATGAGTGAATTGAAAAACGACTGGAACAAGCCTTATAAAAAGTCTGCTCGTGTCGTTGGTGACGTTATCGGTAAATATCATCCACATGGTGATACAGCGGTATATGACACTATTGTTCGTCTGGCACAGCCATTCTCAATGAGATATCCACTTATCGATGGCCAAGGTAACTTTGGTTCTGTCGATGGTGATGCTGCGGCAGCAATGCGTTATACCGAAATCCGCATGGATAAAGTTGCGCATCAATTATTAGCGGATCTTGAAAAAGAGACTGTTGACTTTGTACCTAACTATGATGGTACTGAGTTTATTCCTGCTGTATTGCCTACGCGCATTCCTACGTTACTTGTTAACGGTTCATCAGGTATTGCGGTCGGTATGGCAACTAACATTCCACCTCATAATATGAGTGAAGTGATTGCAGGTTGTTTAGCGCTGATTGAAGATCCGGCTTTATCAATTGAACAGTTGATGGAGTACATTCCTGGTCCAGATTTCCCTACTGCAGCAATCATTAACGGTCGTAAAGGCATTATTGATGCTTATAACACGGGCCGTGGTCGCGCCATTATGCGTGCCCTTGCTGAAGTCGAAACCGAAGAGAATGGACGTGAGCGAATTATTGTTCATGAAATTCCTTATCAAGTTAACAAAGCGCGCTTAATCGAAAAGATTGCAGAGCTTGTTAAAGATAAAAAGATTGAAGGCATTAGTGGCCTACGTGATGAGTCTGATAAAGACGGCATGCGTATTGTCATTGAGATCAAGCGTGGTGAAGTAGGCGAGGTTGTACTTAACAACCTATATGCTCAAACACAAATGCAGTGCTCTTTTGGTATCAATATGGTTGCGTTGACGAATGGTCAGCCAAAACTATTTAACCTTAAAGAGATGCTAGAGTGCTTTATCCTTCACCGTCGTGAAGTGGTTACTCGTCGTACCGTATTTGAACTTCGTAAAGCACGTGAAAGAGCTCATCTTTTGGAAGCTCTCGCCGTTGCACTTGCAAACATTGACCCTATTATTGCGCTAATTAAAGCGTCACCTACTCCTGCTGAAGCCAAAGTTAAGCTGATTGCACAGGGATGGGAGCTCGGTCATGTTAAAGGCATGCTCGAAAAGGCCGGTGATGATGCTGCTCGTCCTGAATGGTTAGAACCAGAATATGGTATCCGTGATGACAAGTATTATCTGACTGAGCAACAAGCACAAGCCATCCTTGAGCTACGTCTGCACCGTCTAACGGGTCTAGAACATGACAAGATCATTGCTGAATATGAAGAGCTACTTGAAGTTATTGCAGCGCTACTTCTTATTCTAAGCAGCCCACAACGTCTGATGGAGATCATCACTGAAGAGCTTCATGAAGTATTAGAGAACTTTGGTGATAAACGCCGTACGGTTATCAATGCTAACGAAGTTGATATGAGTCTTGAAGATCTTATTAACGAAGAAGATGTTGTTGTTACGCTTTCTCATCTTGGTTATGCAAAATACCAAGTGTTAAGTGATTATCAAGCGCAGCGTCGTGGTGGTAAAGGTAAAGCAGCAACTAAAGTGAAGGACGAAGATTTCGTTGAAAAGCTTTTGGTTGCCAATACCCACGATACGATTTTGTGCTTCTCAGATTTTGGTAAGATGTACTGGCTTAAGGTTTATCAATTACCACTAGCAAGCAGAACTGCTCGTGGTCGTCCAATTGTGAACCTGCTACCGTTATCAGAAGGTGAGCGCATCACTGCAATCTTGCCTGTACGTGAATACGCAGATGATAAGTACATTATCATGGCGACGTCACACGGTACGGTTAAGAAAACAGCGTTAACGGCATACAGCAATCCACGTGCTAACGGTATTATCGCGGTGAACCTTAAAGATGGCGATCAGTTAATTGGTGTCGATATTACCGATGGTAATGACGACATCATGCTGTTCTCTAATGAAGGTAAAGTGGTTCGCTTCAACGAGAAAGCGCGGAATGCAGAAACGGGTGAAGTTAAAATTGATCCGGAAACCGGCGAAGAGATTATCGCGTTACGTGCTATGGGGCGTACTGCTACCGGTGTTCGCGGTATTAAACTTGAAGCAGGCCAGTCTGTTGTATCATTGATTGTACCTAAAGAAGATGGTGCGATTCTAACTGTGACAGAGAACGGTTACGGTAAACGAACTGCGTTATCTGAGTATCCGGCTAAGAGTCGTGGCACTAAAGGTGTGGTTTCAATTAAAGTCAGCGACCGTAATGGTGCTGTAGTTGGTGCTGTGCAAGTTGGCGACAATGATGAAATCATGTTGATTAGTGACAAAGGCACCTTAGTGCGTACTCCGGCTACTGGCGTATCAAGTATTGGTCGTAATACACAAGGTGTAACGATTATCCGTACTGCTGATGACGAGAAAGTTGTTGGTCTCCAGCGTATTGATGAGATACAAGATGAAGATGTTGAGCTTGATGAAGAGGGAAACCCAATCATCACTGAAGCGCCTGATACTGAAGCGCTTGATACCGAGGCTACAACTGAAGCTCCAGCGACAGATGAGAAACCTGAAGACGACGCATAACGCGGTTGTTTAAGTCAATAAAAAGGATGCCAATTGGCATCCTTTTTTAGTTCTGTTGTTTATACATTTTGTTTAATACAATCAAGATGATTTATGGCCTGCATTACTTTTGCTGTTTAAATACGTCGTGCCAAAAGGTAGCACTTAATTTTGCGATGACTCTAGATTCACCATTCAATAGCATCACCATGCCAATATTGAGCTCTGGTGAATAGGAAATTTCAGCGACGTAACCTGCAACCCAACCCGCATGATAAATGAGTGGGCGACCGTCAAACTCATAAACTCGCCAACCTTTACCATAATGTGCATCATCAAGATAAGTCTTCCAATCTCGACGGCGGAGTTCTTTTGTGGTTTTAACCCCTGGTGTCGTTACATCTGCAATGACTGCAGGAGATAACACCGAGGGTCTTTCTCCTAAGTTAGCGATTAGCCATTTGGACATATCCGTAATACTGGCGTTTACACCGACAGCAGGAGCCAGTTTGTAATAGTTAGCTTTAACTTTTACTTTTTTAAAACCTGATTTTGTCTTTACATGTGGCTCAGCTCTATTGCTTTCTTGTTTGAAAGCTTCAAAACCCACAGAGGCTGTGTTCATGTTTAATGGTCTAAATATTCGTTCATTGATGTAACTCTCATAGGTTTGTCCGCTTTTTTGTTCAATAGCGGCCTCTATGAATGAAAAAGCCACATTTTGATAGCTGTAACACACACCTGGTTTACACATAGGTGTTAATTCAGAGAACTTACTAATAATTTTTTCTATGTTCACGTCAGCATTAACTAAGTTATCGTAGCTATTAGGCATTAACCCCGTGCTTTGGCCAATAATATGTCCTAAATTAATTTGCTTACTACCATTGGGATCCGCTAATGAAAAGGAGGGGAGGTAAGCGTTTATCGATTGTTTCCAATCCAATTTGTTTTCTTGAACCAACATACTCGCGAGAGAGCCAGCAAAGGTTTTTGATACTGATGCTAATCTAAATACGGTATTCGCATTAACGTTTAGTGAGCCTCCTTTACTGCGCTTCCCGTAGTAGCTGAGCTTTAATATCTTGTCGCCTTCGACAATAACAAATGCACCACCAGGCACTTTTCTCTTTTTTAATTGACTATGAAAACTCTGTTTGAACTTGTCTGATACCGTGTCAAATTGCGAGGCTTGTACTTGTTGAGTGTTTAGCAAGGCACTTAAAGATAATGAGATAGTGCCGAAGAAAAAGGCTGATTTTAAAAACATGTAAATATCCAGTTGACCATTTATTTGTGTTATTTCAATTAAAAGTGAGCGCTTCCATGAGCGCTGAGTAACAATTGATAACGACTAAAATATTTAGGGGTATATTGCTAATATTCAAATTTTTATTAGTCGACTCAACATGTAAACTTAAGTCATCATTAAAGGAACTCAGCTAAATTTATCGTGCAAATGGTGTAAAACAGTACGATGAATAAGCAACAATGTTCACCTCCACGCTCTTATATAAGATTACTATTGTTGTTCAAAAAGCAGGACTTTACTAGTGATTACTGATTTTGTTTTAGCGTAAAATAACGGCCTATTTTTACTTGATGACTAATTTTTTTCTAACCACTAATCAGCTGTTAGTTACGATATACTGTAGATTATTGTATATCCTATTAATGTGTTAGCTGAAAATGATATAAGGACAATGCTGTGAGCGCTATTTATAATTTCTGTGCCGGACCTGCGATGTTGCCTCAAGCTGTTATGCAAAAAGCACAACGAGAATTATTAGATTGGAACGGTATGGGCACTTCAGTGATGGAAATAAGCCATCGCAGTAAAGAGTTCATTGCATTAACGGAGCAAGCAGAAACAGATCTTCGAGCGGTAATGGATATCCCAGCAAATTATCATGTTCTTTTTATGCATGGTGGTGGACGAGGTCAGTTCTCTGCAGTCGTTAATAATTTTCTTGGTGAAGATGGGCGCGCTTTATATCTAGTCGATGGCAGTTGGTCTTCTGCGGCTGTTGATGAGGCAAAAAAACTCGCCGGCGACAGGAACATCGACACGATTAACATCGTCGAAAAATCTACCGGGAAAAATGCTGTAGTCTTACCTGATTTATCTCAAATCGATAAAGATTATCGGTATTTACATTATTGCCCTAATGAAACCGTCGATGGTATTGAAATTTTTGAACCATTAAACAGCCCATGGCCTGTGATTGCCGATATGTCTTCAAATATCTTATCGCGCAAAATTGACGTTAGCCAGTTTAGCCTCATCTATGCTGGCGCCCAGAAAAATATCGGTCCGTCAGGTTTAAGTATCGTTATTGTGCGTGACGATATGCTGGCCCTACCTAGCTTACCGCAATCTTCAATCATGGATTATAAACTGGCCGTCAAACATGGATCTATGTATAACACCCCGCCAACATTTGCTTGGTATTTGGCTGCAGAGGTCTTTAGCTGGCTACAATCAATCGGAGGTGTTGCCGCGGTAGAAAAAATTAATATTGAAAAAGCAAAGCTGCTTTATCAATGTATTGATGAACTAGATTTTTATACCAGTGGTGTTGCAATTGAAAACCGCTCGCGCATGAATGTAACATTTCAATTGGTGAACACTGAACTTGATAGTGTGTTCCTTGAAGCCGCCAAAGATGCTGGTTTGGTCGCCCTAAAAGGCCACCGTAGTGTCGGTGGTATGCGAGCAAGCTTGTATAACGCTATGCCTTTAGAGGGCGTTATAGCACTTGTTGGTTTTATGCGAGAATTTGCAAAAAAGAATGCTTAAGCTTATAAATTGAGTAATAAAAAGCCGCTGAACAGCGGCTTTTTATTTAGCTGGCTGACTGTTAAAGAATTTTTGCAATCGACTTTGCTAAGTAATCCACATTTCCTGTGCCGATTCCGGCGATGCTAATACGGCTTGAATCTACCATATACACACTGTATTCGCTTTGAAGTTGTGCCACTTGTGCAGGCGTAATACCAAGGAAAGAGAACATCCCTTTTTGGTGAGTAATAAAGTCAAAGTTACGAGTAACGCCTATCTCTTTTAGCTTGTTAACCAGCATGGTGCGATTGCCATTTATTCTATTGCGCATCACTGTTAATTCATCAAGCCACTCTTGCTTTAATTCTGCAGAACCTAAAATGGTTTCAACAATAGCTGCACCATGTGCTGGCGGCATTGAATAGATGCAACGGACGACATACAGCAACACTGAAAACGCAATATCACTAGCTGCAGCGTTTTTACCTATGATAGAACAGGCACCAATACGTTCACGGTACAGGCCGAAGTTTTTAGAGCAAGAGCTACATAAAATCATGTTGTCTACTCTGGCTGCCATTTGTCTAACGCCATATGCGTCTTCATCAACACCGTCACCAAAGCCTTGATAAGCCATATCAATTAACGGAGTGAAGCCTTGTTCAACAGTCAGCTCAATAATGTCATCCCACTGCTGTTGATTCAGATCCATACCACTCGGGTTATGACAGCATGCGTGCAATAACACTACATCATCACTCCCCACTTGAGATAAAGCGGCTTTCATTTCATCGAACTTGAGTGATTTAGCCTCATAATCGTAATATGGGTAGGTCTTAACCGTGATGCCTGCCGCTTCAAATAAGCCAGTATGATTTGCCCAGGTTGGATCGCTAACCCACAGTACAGCGTTAGGATTACAACGTTTGATAAAGTCCGCCGCGACTCTTAAGGCGCCTGTGCCACCGGGGGTGGATACAGTGCGAACTCTATTGGCCATAATGGCAGGGTTTTCGGTGCCAAAAGCAAGCTCTGACATTAGGCGATTAAAATCAGCAGAACCGGTAGGGCCGATGTAAACTTTAGTTGACTCGGTGTCCAATCTGTACTTTTCAGCCTTTTTCACACAAGACAAAATAGGCGTGTGACCGGTCTCATCTTTGTACACACCAACGCCTAAATCGACTTTCTGCACATTGTTGTCTTCTCGGTATTTTGTAAGTAGACCCAAAATCGGGTCTGCTGGCATAGCGGTCAGTTTGTTAAACATAGCTCCATCTACCTCATGTTGATTAGCCTAATTGGCCCAATTTAATTATTATTTTTTGTTAAACCTAGGGTAACGTAAATTAGGGGGGAGTTAATAGCATTTGTGATTAATTGAATGTGGATTAAAAGTGGCAAAAAAACATTCCACTGTTCTAAGTTCAGCCTCAAGCGAGCTTATTTACCGTTATTAATGTTCAGTTTCACCCTCTTGAGTAACATTTAGCAGCTAAAGGGCATTTTTTAGCAGAAAAGTGTTGAATACTTCGCAGCAATCAGTAAATTTGTAACTACGAAGTTCAAACAATCGCTAAACCAGCTGTCATTTTGTCGTGGTGACATAAAAAGCTTTTAGCATGAACATCTACTGTTAACCCGCAGGTGAGTTTGACTCCTGCAGTCATATAAAGAAGTTATCAATGAATCAATTACGTTTAGAGCCGATCGAACAAGTCAACGGGACTATTAATATCCCTGGATCTAAAAGCATTTCTAATCGCGCTTTATTGCTAGCAACGCTAGCTGAAGGGACCACGACATTAACAAATTTACTCGACTCTGATGATATTCGATATATGCTCGCATCGCTTAAACAGCTAGGTGTGAATTATCGTTTATCAAACAACAATACTGTTTGTGAACTTGACGGTATTGCGGGCACACTCAACAGTGAGAAAGCCCAAACTCTGTTTCTTGGCAATGCAGGTACTGCAATGCGGCCTTTATGTGCAGCATTAACCTTGGGTAACGGTGAGTTTACCCTTACGGGCGAGCCAAGAATGGAAGAGCGACCTATTGGTGACCTTGTTGATTCACTGCGCCAACTGGGAGCTGATGTTGCCTATTTGAAAAATGAAGGCTTTCCACCGTTAACCATCAATGCCACTGGGCTAAGGGGCGGTAACGTAGAGATAGCGGGGGATTTATCTAGTCAGTTTCTGACGGCGCTATTAATGGTCGCTCCTCTCGCGAAAGGCGACGTTAATATTCAAATTAAAGGCGAGCTAGTATCAAAGCCTTACATTGATATCACCTTAGCATTGATGGAACAGTTTGGTGTCAAAGTCACCAACAAGGATTATGCCTCTTTTGAAATTAAAACCGGTCAGCGTTATATCTCACCTGGAAAAATTTTAGTCGAAGGTGACGCATCTTCAGCATCTTACTTTCTTGCGGCTGGCGCGATTAAAGGTGGCGAAGTTAAAGTCACTGGCGTGGGTAAGCTCAGTATTCAAGGCGACGTTAAGTTTGCCGATGTCCTCGCACAAATGGGCGCGGATATAGAGTGGGGCGATGACTACATTATAGCTCGAGGCTCTAAACTGAAGGCGGTTGATCTCGATATGAACCATATCCCGGATGCCGCGATGACAATAGCAACAGCGGCTTTGTTTGCTGAGGGAACGACCCATATCCGTAATATCTATAACTGGCGCATTAAAGAAACCGATCGTCTTGCTGCAATGGCGACAGAGCTGCGTAAAGTTGGCGCTATTGTCGATGAAGGGCATGATTATATTAGTGTGACCCCACCAGCAACGCTACAGACTGCTGATATTGACACTTATAATGACCACAGAATGGCGATGTGCTTTTCTATGTTGGCATTTGCCGATTGTGGTATCACCATTAACGAACCAGAGTGTACCTCTAAAACCTTTCCTGATTATTTTAATCAGTTTAAGGCCCTCGCTAAGTAGCTTCCGCACTAATACCTTTGATTAATTGGTTCAGACTCATTTCAGTAGTCTGAACCATTGCTTAATGGGATCCTTGGATATTTGAATTAGATGCCGCTTTCTAGTGTCAGATGGTTTATAATACGCGCGCTCATTTTCGGTTATATCAAGGAAGATTGAATTTCTTGTGGAGGATTTTATGTTAGAACGGGCTCCTGTTGTCACTGTTGACGGCCCTAGCGGTGCGGGAAAAGGTACTATTAGTCAATTGCTTGCCGAAAGGTTAGGCTACAAGCTATTAGATAGTGGTGCAATTTACCGCGTATTAGCATTGGCTGCTATTCATCACAACGTAGAACTTGATAATGAAGAATCATTAACGCTACTTGCAGCACATTTAGATGTGCAGTTCATTACTGGTAATGGAAGTAGAGGCATCAAAGTGGTACTCGAAGGCGAAGATGTATCCATTACGATACGTAGCCAAGAGTGCTCGAATGCGGCATCAAAAGTGGCTGCATTTCCACGTGTTAGAGAAGCATTGTTGCGTCGCCAACGCGCATTTGCTGAGACACCGGGATTGATTGCAGATGGTCGCGATATGGGAACTGTTGTATTCCCAACAACACCGGCGAAACTTTTTTTAACTGCTACGGCAGAGGAAAGAGCGCAAAGACGCTATAATCAGTTGCAGGACAATGGCTTCGATGTTAAAATTGATCAACTTTTGTCTGAGATAAAAGAGCGAGACGACCGCGATATGAATCGTAGCGTCGCACCTTTGGTTCCTGCCGAGGACGCACTTATTATCGATACGACTGATATTTCTATAGAAGATGTGTTAGACATGGCGCTAACGCATATTCATAAAAGTTTTCGAGTACCTGCGTAAGCAGGTATTTAACTATTTGCCCCAAGGATGAGGCAAATTATTATACTGACTCCGCGTCTAGGATGGACTGTGGTTTATTAAAGAAAGTAACCTAAACATGACTGAATCTTTTGCTGATCTATTTGAACAATCCCTTGAAACTTTGGAGTTCCGTCCAGGTTCTATCGTAACTGGTGTAGTTGTACGCATCGAAAACGGTACTGTACTTGTTGACGCAGGTCTTAAGTCTGAAAGCCCAATCCCAGCTGAAGAATTCAAGAACGCCAATGGCGAACTTGAAATTTCTGTTGGCGATACCGTGCACGTTGCTCTCGACTCTGTTGAAGATGGCTTTGGTGAGACTCAATTGTCTCGCGAAAAAGCTAAGCGTCACGAAGCTTGGATCGTTCTAGAAAAAGCGTACGAAGATGCTGAAACTGTAATCGGTGTCATCAATGGTAAGGTTAAAGGCGGTTTCACTGTTGAATTAAACGGTATCCGTGCATTCCTACCAGGTTCTCTAGTTGACGTTCGCCCAGTTCGCGATACAGCTCACCTAGAAAACAAAGAATTAGAATTCAAAGTTATCAAGCTTGACCAGAAGCGCAACAACGTTGTTGTTTCTCGTCGTGCAGTTATCGAATCTGAAAGCAGCGCAGAGCGTGATGCTCTTCTTGAGAACCTTCAAGAAGGTCAATCAGTTAAAGGTATCGTTAAGAACCTTACTGACTACGGTGCATTCGTTGATCTTGGCGGTGTTGATGGTCTTCTACATATCACTGATATGGCTTGGAAGCGTGTTAAGCATCCATCAGAAATCGTTAATGTTGGTGACGAAATCAACGTTAAAGTTCTTAAGTACGACCGTGAGCGCACACGTGTATCACTAGGTCTTAAGCAACTTGGCGAAGATCCATGGTTAGAAATCAGCAAACGCTACCCAGAAAACACACGTTTGACTGGTCGCGTAACTAACCTAACAGACTACGGTTGTTTCGTTGAAATTGAAGAAGGCGTTGAAGGTCTTGTTCACGTTTCTGAAATGGATTGGACTAACAAGAACATCCACCCATCAAAGGTTGTTAACCTAGGTGATGAAGTTGAAGTTCTAGTTCTTGACATCGATGAAGAGCGTCGTCGTATTTCTCTAGGTCTTAAGCAATGTAAAGTTAACCCATGGGATGACTTCGCAGAGCGCTTCAATAAAGGCGACAAGGTTTCTGGTAAGATCAAGTCAATCACTGACTTCGGTATCTTCATCGGTCTTGACGGCGGCATCGACGGTCTAGTTCACCTTTCTGATATTTCTTGGAATGGTACTGGCGAAGACGCAGTTGCTGAATTTAAGAAAGGCGACGAAATCCACGCAGTGGTACTTTCTGTTGACCCAGAACGCGAGCGTATCAGCTTAGGCGTTAAGCAAACTGAAGACGATCCATTCAATGCATACCTTGCTGATAAGAAGAAAGGTGTTGTTGTACATGGTGTTGTTACAGCAGTTGACGCAAAAGGTGTTACAATTGAACTAGCTGAGACTGTTGAAGGTTACCTTCGCGTTTCAGATATCTCTCGTGAACGTATCGAAGATGCATCAACAGTTTACTCTGTAGGTGACAAAGTCGAGTCTAAGTTCATGGGTGTGGATCGTAAGAACCGCACTATCAGCCTTTCTATCCGTGCTAAGGATGAAGCTGAAGAGAAAGAAGCAATGGCTAGCTTGAACAAGCAAGAAGATGACGTCATGAGCAGTGCTATGGCTGAAGCGTTCAAAGCAGCTCGTAAATAATCGCCTTGAAGTTCAGGGGTGCATGCACCCCTAAAAGGTGACTGTGTTTGGCTTGATAAATAGAGGGTATAGGATGACAAAATCCGAACTGATCGAAAAACTTGCCACTAGGCAGTCGCAGCTGTCTGCGAAAGAAGTGGAAAGTGCTATTAAAGAGATGTTAGAGCAAATGGCCGAGACATTGGAAGGTGGAGATCGCATAGAAATCCGCGGCTTTGGTAGTTTCTCGCTTCATTATCGTGCACCGCGCACTGGCCGTAATCCTAAGACTGGAACATCAGTTGATTTGGAAGGCAAGTACGTACCGCACTTTAAGCCAGGCAAAGAACTGCGCGAACGTGTTGACGCGCTCAACGCGTAATTTACAAAGTATTAAAAGCCTCCCTCGGGAGGCTTTTTTATATCTAAAACTTAGGTATCACTAGCTAGTTCGCTCTTTTTCTTAGATAATCAAAGCCTACCAACACGTGTCTGGAGCTTAACGTGAAGTCATTCATCATTGCCGTTTTAGTTGCCGCCTTTTTTTTCATAGCGCTTATTTTTGGCGCTCGGAACGAACAAGTCGTCACCATCAGTTACTTTGTTGCTCAGGGTGAATTTAGGTTGCCAGTCGTGCTTGCGTTTGTATTTCTATCTGGATTTTTAGTGAGCTGGATATTTGCGATGTATCATATTGCAGGTCTTAAGTTTTCAATTAGACGTTTAAAAAAACAGTTGGCAGCATCAGCTAATCCAAACGATACTAAGACATCGGATAATAGCACTGCTGTTATTGAAAGCGCAGCAAAGGAAGTAGACGCTTAATATGTTAGAAATCCTCTTTCTGCTTCTTCCTATCGCCGCCGGTTATGGTTGGTATATGGGGCGCAGAAGTGTCAGGCAAAAGCAGAGTAATCAGAGAGAACAGCTGAGTCGTGATTATTTCACCGGCTTAAACTTTTTACTGTCTAATGAGTCTGATAAAGCCGTTGATCTGTTTATATCTATGCTAGATGTCGATGACGACACCATAGATACTCACCTTTCGTTGGGCTCCCTGTTTAGAAAACGCGGCGAAGTCGACCGCTCCATCAGAATTCATCAAAACCTTATCGCAAGACCTAGCTTAACCACAGAGCAAAGAGATATTGCGATGATGGAGTTGGGTAAAGATTATTTAGCCGCCGGCTTTTATGATCGCGCTGAAGAAATTTTTATTAACCTTGTAAACCAAGACGATCATAGCGAAGAGTCAGAAACTCATCTTATTGCCATTTACCAAGTGACTAAAGATTGGCAAAAGGCTATCGACATTATTAAAAAGCTTAAGCGTAAACGCCAGCAAGTGTTAAAGCATGACAGTGCTCATTTTTATTGTGAATTGGCCGCTGAAACGGATGATGATGCCGTTAAACTTAAGCGTTTACATGCGGCGATTAAGCTTGATGCTAGTTGCGGAAGAGCCTTACTGACACTCGCTGAACTTCACTTAAAATTAGAAGATTTTAAAGCGTGTAAGCAATCGATAGAGAAATTGCTTAGCAGCAACATTGACCTGTTTCCTGATTGTTTAACGATTGCTAAGCAGGTTTATTTACTGACTGATGACAGTATTGGGTATCAAGAGCTCCTAAGAGAAGCTATCGAGAAGGGCGCTGGCGCCAGTATTGCGGTGACATTAGCGCAGCATATGATATCTCAAGGTAATGAACAGGATGCAGAGAAACTCATTCTAGAAGGCTTAATTCGACACCCAACAATGAAGAGCTTTCAACATTTAATGAAAATGCACGTCAAACAGGCTGAAGATGGTCAAGCAAAAAAGAGCTTATCGATGCTTGAGCAACTTGTTGAACAGCAAATAAAATTTCGGCCTGGATACCGCTGCAGTGAATGCGGGTTCCCATCCCATCGACTGTATTGGCACTGTCCCTCTTGTAAAAATTGGGGAAGTATAAAAAGAGTTCGAGGGTTAGACGGAGAGTAAAGTGATTTCCTCCGTTAAAAATACGATTAGTCAAATGACAAACGCAAAGCGATTGGAGACAAAATGACAAACAAACCTATTTTGGTTGCCTTAGATTACGATAATAGAAATGATGCTTTGCAGCTAATAGATAAGCTCGATCCTGATATGTGCCGACTTAAGATTGGCAAAGAAATGTTTACTTTGTTCGGCCCACAAATCGTTAATGATATTCATAGCCGCGGCTTTGATCTCTTTCTAGATTTGAAGTTTCACGATATCCCCAACACGGTAGCAAAAGCCGTTACAGCGGCAGCTGAACTGGGTGTGTGGATGACCAATGTGCATGCCTCAGGTGGCCTTGCCATGATGGAAGCCGCTAAGCGTGCACTTGAGACTTATGGTGATAAAGCGCCGCTGTTAATCGCTGTAACTGTATTAACCTCAATGAGTGATGAAGAGCTCAAGTTGCTAGGCATTAACGTCCCGGCTTCGGAACATGTATTACGCTTGGCAGCTTTAACTCAAAGAGCCGGGCTCGACGGCGTGGTCTGTTCTGCGCACGAATCTAGCTTATTAAAAGCAAAGTTTGGCCAAGAGTTTAAGCTCATCACTCCAGGGATTAGACCTGTCGGTAGCGACAAAGGCGACCAACATCGTGTCATGACGCCACCACAAGCATTGGCAGCCGGTTCAGATTATTTAGTGATAGGTCGACCAATCACTAAAGCTGCTGATCCGTTAAAAGCATTGCATGATATTCATCAGTCAATAGCATAACAGTATCAATTAAATGCTTTAATAAAAGAGTGCAGTCATATAAGTTACAAGTTAGTTAGATAATTAACCGTCATTTATACCGCAAGTGGAGTGCACTCTATGTTTAATTACCAAGGAAAAAACGTTGTTGTCGTCGGTGGCACCAGTGGCATTAATTTAGGTATAGCGCTTAGTTTTGCAAAAGCAGGGGCTAACGTGGCGGTGGCTAGCCGCAGCAAAGACAAGGTCGATGCCGCAGTCGCCAAATTATCAGCGACAAATCCTCAAGGTCACCATATTGGAGCTTGCTTCGATGTACGAGATGTAGACGCATTATCCTTAGGTTTTGATTATATTCGCGCTTCTTATAGCGTTATTGACGTGCTTGTCAGTGGCGCTGCGGGTAACTTTCCGGCCTCGGCCGAAAAGTTATCAGAAAATGGCTTTAAGTCAGTGATGGATATTGATTTACTGGGTAGTTTTCAAGTATTAAAGCAAGCTTTACCTTTGATGGCAGAACATGGTGGCGCCATCATTCAAATCTCAGCGCCGCAAGCTTTTGTCCCTATGGCAATGCAAGTCCATGTTTGTGCTGCAAAAGCGGGTGTAGATATGCTGACTAAAACGTTAGCCATTGAGTGGGGCAATAAAGGCATTAGAATAAACTCAATTGTGCCGGGCCCCATCGCAGGCACAGAAGGCTTTAATCGATTAGCACCAACAGAAGAATTACAAAATCATGTCGCTAAAGGTGTTCCTTTAAGGCGCAATGGTCGTTGTGAAGATATCGCCAACGCAGCACTGTTTTTAGCCTCTGATATGGCGTCTTACATTACAGGCGCTGTATTGCCGGTAGACGGTGGCTGGTCACTCGGTGGTGCTGGCGCGGCGATGGCCGAAATCGGTCAATTAGCGAAACAAAAATAACGTTAAAGTAGAGAAAACAAGATATGGCAAATCCTTTTCAGGAACAGCTACTTAAGGCTGGTTTGGTTAGCAAGCAGAAAGTAAGAGATACAAAAACTCAAAAACGTCGTGATAAAAAAGCAAAAGTCGATGATGGCAGCGACGAGCTCAAACAAGAGATCGCTGCTAAGAAGCTAGCGCAAATTGAAAAAGATAAGCAATTAAACGAAAAACGTTTTGCAGAAGCCTCTGAAAAAGGGCTTGTGCGTGGTTTAGTGACCGAATTTAAGAAACTTGCTATCACACCATCTAGATCGGCAGAGATTAAATTCAACTACACTTTTGAGAAAAAGATTTTCTCTCTTTATGTTGATGATAAGCTCCAAGCGCAGCTATTAAATGGACGCCTTGGCATTATCAGACATGAAGATGTGAGTTATTTGGCGCCGCATAAGCTCGTTGAGCGAGTCAATCTATTAGTGCCAGCTTGGATTGGTTACTTATGGACTCAAGAAGATAATGTTACTGCGGTAGAAGCGGATGATCCTTACGCTGACTACGTTATTCCAGACGACCTGATGTGGTAACTTAAGAGACTGTTATTTACAGCTAAGTGTGGAAGCCGTAATACAAGATGATTACGGCTTTTTTATAATGACTATTACCTTTAGTCATTCGGGTTATCAGTCATTATCAGTCTTAGTGTTCAACGCTGCATACCGCGTCAGCCTCTGCCTTAAAAGCAACGTCATCAAATACCGCGACAATCCCAAACTAGCACCATTTCGCTTCCATCTATTGCTAGCCAACTAAATCCTTTTGGCTGCTTTCATATTCTACTTTTAGCACTATTAACATCTGTATTAGTTTCGTTTCTAAAACTTAAATATCAATTTTTTAGCGCATTGAGACGATCATTTGAATGCCGATTAGGCACATGAATTCGTTATGTTGTAGCTTAAAGATAGAGCAAGAAAAGGCTTTCTTTTTTGGTGTTATCTGGTAGATTTGAAACAACTGTTTTAATCTATCGTTTGAGAGTTGAGTATGAACCCATATAACGCGCCATTAGCTGAGATGCGCTTTCTGCTAGAAAAAGTATTTAATGCCCCTAAAACATGGGCTTCTATGCCTGCAATGGCCGAGTCTGTAGATATGGATACGGCGGCAGCGATTTTAGATGAAGCAGACAAGATCAGCCGTGAACTTATCCATCCTATTAACCGCAGCGGCGATGAGCAAGGTGTTCGTCACGAAGGTGATAAGGTGATCACACCTGATGGTTATAAAGCGGTATACAACCAGTATGCAGAAGGTGGCTGGGTGGGTCTATGTGGCGATCCAGAGCTTGGTGGCATGGGTATGCCAAAAATGCTTGGCGTGCTCGTTGATGAAATGGCTTATAGCGCGTGTAATGCTTTTACCCTATATGGTTCGTTAACCGCTGGCGCCGCATTGGCGATTCATGCGCATGGCACTGAAGCGATCAAAGCGCAATATTTGCCTATGATGTACAGCGGAGAGTGGGCTGGGGCGATGGATATGACAGAGCCTCAGGCGGGTTCTGATCTGCGTAATATACGCACCAAAGCCGTCCCCAACGAAGAGGGTAGTTACAACATCACCGGTAGCAAAATATTTATTACTGGTGGCGATCATGATTTAACTGAAAATGTGATTCACTTGGTATTAGCAAAATTGCCTAACACCAATGGTATTTCGCTATTTTTGGTGCCTAAAATAAAGGTTGATGCCGACAATAATCTGGGTGATGCCAATGGTGTTACCGTGGGGTCTATTGAACACAAAATGGGCCTTAAAGGCTCGGCAACTTGTGTGATGAATTTTGACGATGCTGAAGGTTATTTGATTGGTAAGCCAAACCGTGGATTAGTGTGCATGTTCACCATGATGAATTATGAGCGACTAGCCATAGGTATTCAAGGGCTGGGCACGTCACAAGCGGCTTATCAAATGGCGTCTGAATATGCAAAAGAGCGTGTTCAAGGTGTTGCTGCCGGCGGTTCACCTACGGGCGCAACAAGCGACCCCATCTTAGTGCATGGCGATGTCAGACGCATGCTCCTCACTGTCCGTACGTTAACGGAAGCTGGGCGAGCGTTATCTGTTTATACCGGACAGCAATTAGATTTAGCGAAATTTTCCGATAACGCAGACGAAAAAGCGAAAGCGAGTCGCTATGTTGGCTTACTCACTCCGGTTTCAAAAGCTTTCTTAAGCGATCGCGGTTTGGATGCCGCGATTATGGCGCAACAAGTGTTTGGGGGTCATGGTTATATTCGTGAAACGGGTATAGAACAACTGGTACGTGATACCCGTATTGCACAGATTTATGAAGGCACCAATGGCATTCAAGCTATTGATTTCTTGGGGCGTAAGGTCACTGGAGACAATCTTAAAGCGTTGACCGAATTCGTTGCAGAACAGACTGCCAATATTGACCAATTTGAGCATGTATCGGGTGCTGATAAAGCCAGAGTATTAGGCTTATTTGAGAAGCTATTAGTCATTGGTCGTGAAGTGAATGAACATAAACTTACCCAGCCTGCATTAATTAATGCGTGTGCCGTTGATTACCTAGATGCGTTTGGATATAGCTTGTATGGTTATTTTTGGCTGGCGATGGCAGATGCAGCAAATGACCATGAAGACAATAACTTCAAGGTGCAAAAGCAGCATTTAAGCCGTTTCTATTTCGACAAATTGTTAGCAAAAGCAGATTATCATTTGTCTCAAGTTGCAACAGGCGACGCTTCAATAATGGATATTGATGAATCACTTTTCTAACTAAAAAGCGCCAACAATTAAAAGGCGGATTAAGTTAACTTAATCCGCCTTTTTTATCTTTTAATGTTGTGAATCTAGTGCTTAGCGTTATTAACAAGCTGTTTTAAGATAGAGACATCATAAGTGGGGACATTGGCCTTAACGGGTGTCGGACTGACGCCGTTTTGCAAAATAACCACAATAGATGGCAAAGCATCATTTTGTTTTATAAATCCTGCAATATTCACCACGCCCAGCATAGAACCTGTTTTGGCCACTATCTGGCCTTTTAGGGGGGCTTGAGCGTAGCCATGACGATATTTCAGCGTGCCTGTGATGCCTGCAACAGGAAGTGCATCAATGATGTATTTGTAGTGTTCGTTTTGTTGTATGAGTGCTAAAACCTGAGCTAACTGGTTGGCGCTGAGTAAGTTATAACGAGATAAACCTGAACCATCAACAATATTGGCACTGCTTAAGTCAACACCTTGCTCAGATAATATCTGTGTCATTGCAGCGCTACCATTGGCAAATGTTCCAGAGGATCCAAATAGATACTGCCCCATGCGTTTTAAGAGGCTGTCTGCGATCAAATTATCAGACTTTAATAGCATGGTTGTTATTAAACTAGATAAGGGCTCTGATTGATGCTGAGCGACTAACAGAGCATTAGCAGCGTGCTGCTGAGCTAAGGTAATACTGCCGTTAATACTAATGCCGTTGTAGTTAATGCTTTGAGTCAGTTTATCTATTGCGTAAAGGCCTGGGTCTGTAATGGCGACAGATAACTTCAAGGCTTTATTTCCTGGATAACAACCGTCTAAGCGATATTGGTTTTTCTCAAATCTTGCCAGCGTTAAATTGCAAATCGCCCGCTGACCACTTTTATCAAATGTAGCGCGGCTTACAATCACTACAGGTTCATTTTCTAACAGTTCAACCACACCCGCATTGTCTGCCAGTCTTGGCTTAAACTGAGCTTGTATACAATTTTTATTGAGTACATAACTTGATACTGGTGCGGCATAACAGATCCCTAAATCGTCCCATACTCGGCCCGGAGCATGTTGGATCTCGTATTGTTCGCCTACAAGATAAAGGTTACCTGTAATGTGTTTTAAGCCTTGTTGTTTAAGTTGGTCCAATAACGCTTGAATATCTTCAGTTGTCAGAGTGGGGTCACCGGTAAAAGAGAGATAGACATCGCCTTCAATTTGACCATCTTGGATAGGGTTATCAGCGTATATGTTAGTGTGGTAACGAAAGTCCTTGCCGAGTGCCGCAGTAGCGGACACTGCTGTGAGCAATTTCATCGTGCTTGCGGGGATAAATAATTTATCGGCATTTTGACGCTGGGTTACGCCACTTGGATTCGTCGCGATAACGGTTAATGCTGTGAGTGTGGTGCGCGGTGGGGATACAAGCTTGAGTTCAGCGGCAATCCCTGTGCTGGCTAGGGTCATCAAGAGCGCTGTAGAAATGATATTCCGAAGTATCAATGTACTGTCCTTTATAAGAAACAAAGCGGATTACTCAGGTTTGTCATCATCATCATGGCTCATTAAATGATACAGTTTGAGCGTGACAAACAACACCAAGCCAAAAAATAGCGGGAACATCAGTAACCCTAACTGCGCTTTAAAATGAAAGATAGCCCATGCGGCTAACAAAACACCTATCAACGTTAATAATGATTTAAAATTCATCGTGATCTCAGCTGTGAAATAAATGAATAGTGATGATAACAAACGACGCTTAGCTAAGCTGTGATCATTGTGTAAATCACCGACTGCTTGGCGAATAAAAGCACAGAGATAACATTGATATGTAGACGTTGTTTGTCTAATTATTTACCGAATAGTGACACTTAGTGCTGTTTTATGCTCTCAACAGGGCTAAACAGTAGAAATGACTTGCCGAGAGCGTGTTAAATCGGTAATTTCTATGCCCTTATCTAGGAGGATCTTGATGCCACATATTAAAGTGTATGGAATGCCAGAAAGCGTCGTTGCTAACTTAAGTGACCAGCTGATTGAGGTTCTTGCTGAAATTTGTCAGGTAAATGCAGAATCATTCATTATCGATTGTATTAGTAGTCAGAGTTATAGACGCGGACAATGCGTCAACGATACAGCGCAAGTCGAAGTGCTATGGTTCCCTAAAGATCCCGAAACACACCATCGTGCAGAAAAGGTGATCCGTGAAGCCGTTATACGTGCTTATCCTGGACTTAAACATACCATTGTTATGTTTAGAGAGTTAACACCTAGCACCTATTATAAAGATGGTACGCATTATTAAGGAGAGAGCCTTGCTGAGTAAGCTAGGTGGTATACCGCTACAGTCTGATTCACTGCAATGGTTATTAACACCAAAAGCGTTGAAAAAAGAACTGCTTAAGCGGATAGAAAATGCAACACATTCAGTCTATATCGCAGCCCTTTATCTTGAAGACGATGAAGCGGGCAGAGAAGTACTGCAAGCGTTAATGGATGCAAAGCAAAATAATCCAGCACTCGATATCAAAGTTTTGGTCGATTTTCATCGTGCCAGACGTGGGCTTATTGGTCACAAAGGTGACAGCGGTAATTATTTAATGTACCGCAAGGTCATCGAAGCCGCAGAGCATCCGATTGAGATCTTAGGTGTGCCGGTAAAATCTCGAGAATTTATGGGTGTGTTACACCTAAAAGGCTTCATTGTTGATGATGCCGTGATCTTTAGTGGCGCTAGCATTAACAATATCTATCTCCATCAAGAGGAGAAGTATCGATTCGATCGCTACCATGTCATCGAATCTGCTGAGCTTGCCCGCAGTATGCGTGACATGATCCAAACTTACTTAGTTGATGATGTCGCGGTGAGCTCTTTGACTCAACCAAAAGCGTTAGAGCATCTGCCAACTAAGGCTGAAGTGAGCAGTTTAAAGCACCGCTTGTCTAAAGCTGAATACACATTCAATTCAACAAAGATAGGCAGCCGTGTCACACCGCTTGTTGGGCTAGGCCGTAAAAAGAACATTTTGAACAAAGTGATTGTGGCGTTGGTGGAAGAGTCTGCAGACGCATTGTTTATCTGTACTCCTTACTTTAATCCGCCCTATATCTTAGTGCGTGCTTTAGCGAAGCATTTAAGACAAGGCAAGAAAATCGATATTGTTGTCGGAGATAAAACAGCTAACGATTTTTATATTCCACCAGAAGAGGCATTTTCGACTATTGGTGCACTGCCGTATATGTACGAACAGTCACTGCGAAAGTTTGCCAAGCGTCAGCAGTGGGCAATCGATAATGGTCAGTTAAATATTCACTTATGGAAAGATGGCCGTAATAGTTTTCATCTTAAAGGGATCAGCGCTGATGGCAAACGTCATTTGATCACTGGTAGTAACCTTAATCCTCGCGCCTGGGCGCTTGATTTAGAGAATGGATTGTTACTGCAAGATGATAACGAAAGCTGGAAAGAGCAGTTCGAAGCAGAACAAACTCATATTTTGCAGCATACAGAGCGACTGTATCACTATAGTCAAATCGAGACGCTGCATAATTATCCCGAACCTGTTCGTAAAATTATGACGCGGATTAAACGCTTACGCGCTGATTTTTTATTACGCCGTATACTATAGTTATAGAACGATAGTGAGCAACCGACGACCAATGAGCCTGCTGATTAAGTAGGCTTTTTTATTTCCTATAGAGGCTCAACCGTAGCATGCATTTGCCAGATCACGCCGTTCATCGTTTATACCAATACCGTAAAGCAATATCATCTAAGCCGTTTACGGCCCGCGGCAAAAATGTTGTCCGCTGTGAACGTTGTTTATTAGCCAAAAGGTATTGCACTTGTGCCTATCGCAAATTGGTTAATACGCAGATAGCCTTTATGCTGATCATGTATGACGATGAAGTGCTTAAGCCCAGTAATAGTGGCCGTCTCATTGCAGATATTGTCCCTGATACCCATGCCTATATCTGGTCCAGAAATGAGCCTAACCGTAAGATGCTATCTGTTATTACAGATCCAAAGTATCAAGCTTATGTGGTTTTCCCATCTGAATATGCAGTCGAAAATCAGCCAATAGCCGAAAGCATTGATCAAGGCGCACTCTCAGAGGGTAAAACACCCTTGCTGATCGTATTAGATGGTAGTTGGCGAGAAGCGATTAAAATGTTTAGGAAAAGTCCCTATTTACATGGATTACCTATGTTGTCTTTTTCTCCGAAAGCAGCGGCATCTTATGCACTTAGAAAAGGTAGCCGCGATTTTCAACTGGGCACTGCCGAAGTGGCATCATTGGCTATTGCCGCAGCGGGTGAACCCAAAAATGCTGGCGTATTGGAAACCTGGTTTAGCTATTTTGTAGAGTCCTCTTTGCATGGCCGTAGTCGTAATAAACGTGATGAACTAGGACTATTGAGTCAATTGAAACAAGATTATTTAGAGGCTAGGAAACAAATCGAATAGTCGCTGCGGTGACTCGATTCAGCTTTGTAGGCCGAAGCTAGAGCAGATTGAATTGCTGAAAAGTGTCAAAAGTAGATTGAAGTCGTTGCTAACGGTAAACAGTGAGCTGGACATTGAACTAAGAACTGAACTAAGAATTGGACTGAAAACAGTGACCAGGATTCATTTGTAAGCGAGTTGCAATTAAATGGAGATCCGTTAACCTTAAATGAAGCCCAATAGACAGGAGGCCTTACTCAGTATGAATACACCTTATTACCAGCAGAGCTATGGCTTAAAAGGGCATAACGTAAAAGCTTATTGCTTTACTTTAATGCTGTCGATTTTTGGTTTATTGTTCACCGCACTCAATGCACCTAGTGATCATGGCCCCATCTTGGCTAAAAGCCGCTACAGTGCTGGATTAGTCTGCCAAGTTAAAGGTTGGGAATTTTGTGCTACATGGGCAAATTCTATCCGCGGTCCAGGGAGTCGCATTGCATAGCTAAGTGTTGTTCTCTCACGCAAGGACAACTGTTAACTTTGATTTTTGAGGCTCTAATCAATATTTTTCCCCATTAAAAATGCCAGTTCCGCGACATTGCTGACCTGCATTTTTTGCATGACTTTTTGGCGATGTAACTCTAGAGTGCGTTGGGCAACATTAAGTTCAGCAGCAATGACTTTATTCAGTTTCCCTTCCAACACCTTTTCCATCACTTCCCGTTCTCGTGGGGTTAGTGTTACGAGCTTATTGGCTAGCGCTTGCCGTGTCGCTTTACGGAGCATGTTTTGTTCCGTCTGTGCGCTCGCTTGTTCGAGCAGTAACACCAGCTTGTCACCGTCTACTGGTTTTTCTAAAAAATCGAGCGCGCCTTTTTGAATGGCTTGTACTGCCATTGCAATATTGCCGTGACCGCTTAACATAATAACGGTAATAGGGCTGCCGGCCTTTGTCATATGATTCAATAACGCGCTGCCATCCATTCCTGGCATTTGCACATCTAAAATCGCGATAGCGCTTTGTTGCAGATCAACTGCTTGTAGAAAACTATCTGCCGATAAAAAGCCTTTTGGTTGATAACCCAGCCCGGTTAGCATCCAGGTTAATGAGTCCAATACAGCTTGATCGTCGTCGACAAGGTACAGGTTATTCATTAGAAGCCTCCTTCGTGGGTAAGATTATTGTTATGGTTAAACCAGACGCGCTATTATCTGTCTCTTTATGGGGATTATTGTGTGCTCTAATCTCGCCATGGTGCTCTTCAATGATGCGCTTACAGATTATCATGCCAAGGCCTAAGCCATTTTCTTTTGATGTCTCAAAGGGGAAGAACAAACGTTCTAAGGCGCTCTCTGTGAGCCCGCTGCCCTTATCTTTGAAATCAATTTGTGCATACTGCTCGTTTTTAGTCAGTGAAATAATCAATTGGGGTGAACTGACACCTTCCATTGCATCCAATGCATTGCGGATAATATTAACAAAAACTTGTTGTAGCAGACTTGGATCGGCATTAAGAGAGACTTGCTCTGCATTTAACTCTGGAGCAATTTGCATCCTGCCAAACTCTGCAGCCATTAAACTTAAAGTTTCATCCAAGATCTGATTGAGACTGCAATGGCTCATGACACTAGGCTGTTGGCAGAAATGCCTAAATCGTTTAATGGTCGATTGCGCTCGATCGACCTGCTGTATCGCCTTTGTCATCGCCTCTTTCAAATCGACTTGTTCATCGGATAAACGATAAATACAACCCTGTGTTAAATAGCGGATCCCCGCTAAGGGTTGGGTTAACTCGTGAGCGATACCTGACGCCATCTCTCCGGTTAACAGTACTCGCTGAGCCTTGTAGAACTGTTTTGTCTGTTCTAATAACGCTTTTTGGGTTTGAGTATGCTGCTGAGTTTCAGCTTGTAGATCTTGGGTGCGTAAAACGACCAGACGTTTTACCCGTAAATGGTGGATGTAACCCAACAAAAGGAAAATGGCTGCAAAACATGCCCAGGGTAGTGCGCTTTTAAATATAGAGGTCCAGTTGGTGACAAATGGCCATCGCTGTAACTGTTTTAATAATTTAAACACCTCACTATCATTGACGGTTGCAGACCAGGAATCATAACGGCCTTGAATTGCTGCGGAGTCTTCGGCATGAATCGATAGTAAGGAGCGAATGACATTAGTTGCTAAGCGGTGGTCTGTTTTACCTAATTTTGAAAAAGAGTAGTAAGGATACAGCTTGCTTGAACGTTGGCAGTTAAAACCAGAGGGTTGCTTAGGTAGAACAACATGTAAGCTATCGGGAGCTATCTCACCAGTACTGATAGCATTCTCAAGGACGCAGGTTGGTAAAATGGCGATATCGGCTTCGCCGTTAACAACTAATGTGAGTAATTTTTTCTGTGGGAATCCAACAAACTTAAGCTGCTTAAAGTCACTGAAAGGGTTGAGGCCATTATGTGCCATCTCTCCGGCAAAAATTTGAAAACCACCAAACGCTTGTTTATCACTTGAGACTGCATTCAACTGTTTTAAATCGTTGAAGCTAGTGACCTTTAAGCTCGAACGAGTAATTAATGCTGAGCCAACGGAGTAGTTTGGGTCTTTGTTACCTAAAGGGATGAGTGTCAGTATGCTACTACTGCCAAAATCCTTCTTGTAGCTCACCCCTGTTAAGGCATTGGTGATTAAAAAATCTAACTTGCCTTCGGCAACGCTACGATCAAGTTGACTGGGCGTTAAGGCCATCAGTTTAAAGGACTTATTAAGGTCTTGTTCTAACTTATCTATCGTTGGCTGCCAACGTTGCTTGACCTTATCAGGATGCGTGAAGGTCAATACACCGACACGAACCGGATCGGTATTATCGGCGTAGCTACAGTATGAAAGCACTATAGTACTTAAGATGATGAGTTGGCGAAGCTTGGCTATCATTATTTAGTTCAACAAAGAGACACCTGAGTATTATGACGCCATTATCATAAAATGTACTTATAAACAGCGACACGAAGAGAAATAAATCACAGTTTCCTTTATATTGCGGAAAACCACTACAGCATTTATAAATAACCTCATTTATAATATATGAGCGATGTGCCTTTGTTTTAATAAACGTTATCGTCTAGAAATATATGGTAGTAAATAATCATTTTATTAATGTCAGTCTAGAATGACTTTCTGTATTTATTAAACTGATCAGATTCCACTTTATCTCCTTGCACATTCAAATACCAAACTGATTCTACATCCTCATTTTTATTAGCATAGGCAAGCGCTTCTTTTAAAGGCATTAAGAATAGAGCAGTAGAAATCACATCCGCGAAAAGTTGGTTATTATTGACAACTATCGTTGTCGATATCCCTGTGCTTTTAGGATACAATGTTTTTGGGTTGATAATATGATGGTATTCTTTACCTTTGACTCGGTAGTAGCGTAAATAATTACCACTCGAGACAATGGCTAAATCTTTACCTGTCAGCACTTCATGATATTGGTCTTCAAAGCTCTGGCACTGTTCAAGAGTATTATTGTATTTTTTGCAAATAGGATTTTCGACTGCAGTGGTAAAATCTCGGCCCTCAGGGTGAACGCCGTAATGCCGTATATTACCCCCTGCATTTATCATGAAGTTCTCAACACCGTCCGCTTTTAACTGCCTATAAACCATTTCAGCCATCCAGCCTTTCGCGATCCCACCAAGATCGATACTCATGCCTGCTTTCATCTGTATGGTGTTGTTGGTAAGATCTAAGTCTATGTCTTTAATATTAATCAATAGCTTAGCCTTTGATAGCTCTGCCTCAGTAGGAATGCTGCAACGGTCTTGGAGCTTACGTTCACCTTTACATTTGGCCCGATACCCGCGCCAGATATCGATGACAGGCGATAGGGCGATGTTAAAGTAGCCATTGGTTTTATCATGCCAATCAATACTCGCCTGGATCAGTTCAGTCAACTTTGGATCTATTTTATGTTTTTTATCAGGTTGATTATTGATGCTTTTAATATTGGTGACATGGGGGTAAGTGCTGTAGTTTGATGCGAGATAATGATATTCCTGAATAACATGTAGTGCGTTACATAATGCAATTCCTATACCTGTATCGTTATTATCATATATATCAATACTGATGGAAGTGCCAAAGTATTTAAGCGTGGTGAGATTACTGCTGACAGCATTATGAGTTATTATTGCATTTCCTTCACACCGATAAGGTTCTCCCTTGGTGTCGACTTTAATAACCTTAAAGTCTGGTGCTACTGGTTGCGTAATGACATTTGCATAGTTATAACTAGAAAAAAACAATAGCGTTAATATAGGAAGTGATATTTTCACAATATGGCCTAGGTATGTTGATTGGCTATAATAAGTATCATAACAAGCAATGTAAAATTAAAAAATAGTTTGTTTATGTTAATCCGATCAAATAAATAAACATCAACTCATCACATTGCGGTTTTCCGCAATTGTGTAGAAATTTAAAACTTATATTCTGGCCTCAATGAAATAACACATCTAAAGGCTGACAGAATGAAAAGCTTAAACATCTTTAATAAAACATTAGTAAGTAGCGCTGTACTATTCGCCACGATGACGCTTGCAGGTTGTGCTGGCAGCGTCGATCACGGCAAATACGCCGATGGCGTTCATGATGTATCTGCTAAAGGTAAGAAAAGTCTTATTACCTTAACCGTTGAGGTTAAGAACGGAAATATTGTTGATATTAAAACAAAATCCCAAAAAGAAACGGAATCTCTCTATCTCAATGCAGAGCGTTTATTAGCGAAAGTTGTCGCGAATAACGGCCATGAAGGCATTGATGCCGTTTCCGGAGCGACTTACTCTTCTAACGGGATCTTAAAAGCCATTAACAGCCTTCCGAGAGCGGACGGTAGTCAGCCTGAATATGTTGCCGTCGGTTCTAAAGAGGGAGCAGCAGACGATAACTTTAAACTTAAATGGTCTATTCAACCTCAATTGGGTTTATTGAAAGGGGATTATTACTTCCAAGAAGCCCGCTTTCGTCAAGGTCATATGGGCAGTGTTGCTATCGTCACTGACAGCAATAATGCTGACAATGTGATTTTTGCCGAATTTAATGAGAGTGGTCGCCCAAATTACTACACTCGTCTTTACCAAAATGTGCCTAAGCGTATGTCTGAATACAACTTCTCAATGGGTAAAAAGAAAGGGACTGCTTGGGTACAGTCTGCGTTGACCATGGAAAAGCTCATGGTAGAGCAGGACAAGTTAACCTTCGAGCTAAACCCCGATTTTGATCCTGCTTTAGGCAATAAGTTGAAAGAGCCGAATCGATTAAAATATGCCGGTATCGATATTGTTGCGGGTGCCTCTAACAGTGTTCAACAGTCTATGGTGCCGCTTACGGCTAAAATCCATGCGCAGATTAATGGCGAGGGCACGAATGAGCTGTTTTACCAGAACGCAGAAAAGTTACTCGATGCTAAAGGCAAATGGACCGGTGTGACCGCCGTTTTACGCCTAGTGGTTAATCGCGACAGCAAGCAAATTACTAAAGCCCATTATGACGAAATCTTCGCTGATGAAAAGACCCAGATAAAAGATGCATCGTTAAAGAAGTTCTACCGCCAGTCAAAATATGAATCGATTAACTATGTAGAACCCGCTCGTATCGGCTTTAACGTCATGTTCGATGCGTTAAATGTCCACCTTCAGCAAGGTGGCTCTCTATTCTCAATCAATGATTTACCAGCAACCGGTGATACCGGCAGCTATGCCGCAACGGGCTTTACCAAGCGCTCAGATTCTTGGGATCTTTATTTACATCAAGCTGACATCTTGTATCGCCAGATGCGTCAAGATGGCGTGATCGTAGCACACAATAAAATCTAAACTTGCGGTGAAAAAGACTCCTAACCGCCTTAGAGCTGGGGAGTCATCTTCGTTTTAAACCAATAATAATGTTAAGAGATATGATGATGAAAACAGTTCAATTGACTTTACTTGCCGCGGCAATTCTAGCTTCACCCGCTGTTATGGCCGATGCCTACAAATTTTATGGCCGTATCGATTACTCGATTACAAACTCTGACAGTGGTAGTGCGACTCATAGCGGTAAAAGTGGCACCATTCTGGAAAACAACTGGAGTCGATTAGGCGTTAAGGGCAACGCCGCGCTAAATGATGATTTTACGGTATTTTATCAAATCGAAGTGGGCGTAAATGGTGCCAGCGAAGGTAAGCAAAATAATCCATTTTCGGCACGTCCTACATTCTTAGGCATAAAGCATTCTACAGTCGGTCAACTTGCTGCAGGTCGTATCGACCCAGTGTTTAAAATGGCTAAGGGTACCGCTGATGCAATGGACATGTATTCACTAAAGCATGACCGTTTGTTTGCCGGTGATAAGCGTTGGGGTGATTCTCTAGAATATAAAACCGTTAAATGGAACAAATTACAATTTGGCGCCAGCTATATTCTAGAAGATAACTATTACGCCGAAGACGATGTTCATCGTGATAACGGTAACTACCAAGTCGCAGTGACTTACGGTGACAAACTGTTTAAAAGCGGTGATTTTTATCTCGCCGCTGCTTACACTGATGGCGTTGAAGACATCAAAGGTTTTCGCGCGGTTGCGCAGTATAAGTATGGTAACTTAAAACTGGGCTCTATCTACCAGAGTGCCAAAATCGTTAACCCTAACTTAGATAACTGGCAGCAACGTGATGGCGATGGTTTTATCATCAGTGCTAAGTATCAAATTGATAAACTCACGTTAAAAGCGCAGTACGGTCAGGATGACTCGGGTACGGGCAAAATTGCCGGCCGAGTTTACGATCAATACGGCGCCGCGGCCACTGACGTACCAGAAGTATCACAATGGGCCATTGGTGCCGAGTACCGTTTATCAAAGTCGACGCGAGTGCATACCGAACTGGGTCAGTTTGATGTGAAACAATATTCTGATTTTGATGACACTATTATTAGTGTTGGTTTTAGAATCGATTTCTAACATCGATTTAAATGTCTAATCCCAGAGAGCGTGCAAAGCAGCGCGCTCTTTATCTCATTTACACCACAGCCTTAACTCACCTTTCTCAAACACTGCCACTGTAGGGGGATTTTGACTAGGATAGCCACACTACATTGACATTAATCATCAATCTTTAAGCGTTAATGTGACTCATTATTCGATTAAATGAAAAAATCCTCGGGGTTATATTTTAATAAGTGAGTATAAATTCAATAATATGACTAGAGTGAGTCTGCGCTACTCTTTGCCCTCAATACTGTGATTACTTAGCCAAGGTAAGTTGCGCCACGATGAGAGTTGTTATCGGTCGGCATTTTCTCAATCCCCAATAGAGCTAAGTCTGGTAAACTCCTGCATCAGTAACCGTTATAACGCCACAGGAATGTTATATGCCGCCATCGGCTGATGATTTTATTGCACCTCCTTGTTTTGAAGATATTTCAATTATCTATCAAGATGAAAATCTATTATTGATCAATAAACCCTCCGGCCTTTTATCCTTGTCGGGTAAACACCCCGCAAACTGGGATTCTGTACATTACCGTCTCGTTAAAGATTATCCAGATTGTACGCTAGTGCATCGACTCGATTTGGGAACCTCTGGGGTTATGGTGGTGGCGAAGAACAAAGCGATTAATGCCGCCTTGTGTAAACAATTTAGTGAGCGCAACGTGCTTAAGCGGTACACCGCATTATTGTTGGGTGACTTACCAAATGACGAGGGGGAGATAGCACTGCCGATAGCGAAGGATAAGCCCAACTTTCCGTTAATGAAGATTTGTGAGAAAGAGGGCAAACCAGCCCTTTCAATATATAAAGTCTTGTCTCGAGAACATTTTGTTGCTGCTCCTTTAGGCAATGCAGCCACAACAGAGAACACCCAGAAGACGGCGGCCATTGCGACAGTAGTGACCAGAGTAGAGCTAACACCCGAGACGGGTCGCACCCATCAATTGCGGATCCATAGTCAGCAAATTGGCCATCCTATTATTGGCTGCGATCTATATGGTACAAGTGACTCTTATAAGATGGCGTCGAGATTAATGCTGCATGCCACTCGTTTAGAGTTTGATCACCCTGTGACAGGATTGCGCGTACTCGGCTTTAGCCCTTGTCCTTTCTAGTGCGCGAATGCATCTAAACACCTTTGTTGCCGTTTCATGTATCGTTATCAAAAACCGTCCTGCTTGGATACATTCAAGCCGCGTTAGCCAAATATATTGTTACTTATACCGCGATTTCTATTGGCACATGAGGCAATTCATTGGCGTGCTTTAAATGTATTAGCATTAGAACGGCAATGAATTGTTACAACAAGGTGGCCTTTCAGTTCTCTATCGACTGCCGTTACCGTTAAAGTTTTGTTATCTTATAGCGGTAAAGGACGCGAGGTAAATGCCCGTCCTTAATCGATTAAATTGTAGCAATAGATCAATCTATTGGAATACTGGATAACAGGGAATCATATGTATCGAATAGTTACGGCTTCTTTAGTCACGCTGACATGTGCAACTAGCTTTAATGTGCTCGCCAATGAGTATGTACTGAGCAAAGTTGCCAAGCCTATAACGCAAAGCGTTAAGCTGAATTTAGATCCAGCAAAGGATAGTTTTTCAGGTAGTACTTCAATAAAGCTTGAAGTGACGGAGGCCACTAAGCAATTACAATTAAATGGCTTGGAATACAATACCAGCAATATAGTGTTAAATGGCAGCAAAGATTGCCAAATGAAAGCGACAATGCAATCGACTGGTGTGGTGTTGTTTGATTGCGCCCATATCATTGAGCCTGGCCAATATACGTTATCGATGGACTTTACTGCGCCTTATAACAGGCAATCAGTCGGCCTCTACAAGACCATTGATGCAGGCCAACCCTATCTATTTACTCAGTTTGAAATGAGTGATGCTCGCCGCGCATTTCCAAGCTTCGATGAACCTGCATATAAGATCCCTTTTCAAGTAACGATTACCGCTCCAAGCACTGAGAAGGTGTATAGCAATACTCCAGAAGTGTCAGTGACAGATAAAAATGGCGCAACAACTCATGTCTTTAAGCAAACTAAACCATTGCCATCATACTTAGTGGCTTTTGCAGTCGGTCAATTTGAAGAGATAGCGGTTAAAGGCATGAAAGTGCCCGGTAGAGTCATTACGACTAAAGGCAAGATTGAGCTAGCGCAATACGCAGCCAAGAAAATGCCTGAAGTACTTTCAGCGTTAGAAGCCTATTTTGGTGTTGACTATCCTTATGAAAAATTAGATACCATTGCGGTGCCAGAATTTCCTTTTGGTGCGATGGAAAATGCTGGGTTAGTGACGTATAGAGAAGATATTCTTTTAGTTGATGAAAAAACGGCGAGCCAAAATAGTAAAGAGCGCGCCGTGTCTATTATTGCTCATGAGCTAGCACACCAATGGTACGGTAACTTAGTGACGATGCAATGGTGGAATGACCTCTGGTTAAATGAAGCATTTGCAAGTTGGATGGCATCAAAAATCACTCATCAGCTCCATCCTGAATTTGAATCTGACCTGTCACTTTCAAAAAACTATGTAATGGCAATGGATGCAAGAGTCTCAACTAAACCGATTCGAAAGCCGATCAAGACCGAAGCCGATATCATGGATGGCTTAGGCTTAGCTTATAGTAAAGGAGAAGCCGTACTTGCTATGGTTGAAAACTATATTGGTGAAGATGAGTTTAAGGCCGGGATCCGTCAATATATTAAAGATAATGCCTTTAAAAATACTCAAGCGGATGATCTATGGAGCGCGCTGTCAAAATCATCAGGTAAAGATGTTGGCTCTGTACTCAGTACTTTCATCGAGCAATCTTCTTACCCGTTGGTAAAAGTGTCGCTAGTGGGTAATAAGTTAACATTAAAACAAAGCCGCTTTGTTTCCGCAGGCACTAAAGCTGACCCGCAATCTTGGACCGTGCCGGTATCGATTAAATATGGTAAAGGCGCCGAGGTTTCACAACAAACAATTTTGTTAAGCGGTGACACACAAACGGTTGAGCTCGCGTATACCCCAGAGTGGATCTATCCAGATTCTGACGCTATGGGTTACTACCGTTGGTTGTTAGACGAAACAGAAATGGCAGCACTTTTGCAGAATGCCCAAGCTCATTTAACGCCACGTGAACGTAAAGCACTAATTTCTTCTGCTGATGCCTTACTCGACGGTGGATTTATTTCAGGTGGTGAATTGCTTAATATTTTGGGTGAGTTCATTGCTGACCCACATCCAGAAATAGTATCGACTGCACTCGGTTATTTGCAATCACAGAAACGTACTTTTATTGATGAGAGTAATCAACAGCAGTGGGCCAAGTTTATTGCGAAACGTGCTAATAGTGCGATAGAAAAGTATGGAGTTGAAGCCAAACCCGGTGAAAGTCCAGCAATCAGTAAGCTGCGTCCAACATTGATTAACTTGTTAGCATTTGAAGCGAAAGATAATGCGATTATTGCGACAGCAACAAAAGAAGCAAAATCTTACATTGCTGGAAATAATGACGTTGATCCATACTTGATTGGTAACTATCTTACTATTGCAGTTTATTACGGTGATGCTAAATTATTGTCACTGGTTAAGAGTGAGTTTGAGACCACTAAAGATCCTCAAAAGCGTACTCGATTAATGTCAGCACTAGGATATGCACCTACTGATAAACTGCAAACAGAAGTGTTAGCTTATACATTAACAGATAAAATTAATGCGCCAGACTTGAGATATATTTTATCAGGTCAAACTTATACTGACGTGCGTAAGCAAAGGTTCAGAGATTGGGTTTATGCCAATTATGAGACCATAAAGGAAAAGCTGCCTCCGTTTGCGGTGGCGAGTATTCCTTATTATACGGGTAGCGGTTGTGATATTACTGCACTTGACACTACGGTGCAGTTTTTCACCCCTAAAATGGAACAAACTCCAGAGTATGCTCGAACGTTAGCCAAGCTGGATGAGAGTGTACGAAACTGTGTTAGTTTGAAAAAACGTGAACAAGCCAGTGTAGAAGACTACTTAAGTCGCTACTAATCTGAGTTGATTTAATATAAAGCCAGTCTTCGTACTGGCTTTTTTTAACTTCAAATATCATTAAATCAATCAAAATAAACTATTTTCACTTTTATTCACGCTACAATATGATAACCATCAAGGAGCGTAAATAATACGTTTAGGTAACCATTAGTTGGGCGATAAATTAATATTCAAAATGTTAATCGGATTTTGTATTTAGCAAGTGCCTGTTCAATCATCTTCAATGTAACAATACCTTTTTTATTTATTTCTCTCAATTTGACGTATCCAAATCACCTGTAGATTTGTAACTAACTTGTTGTATTTGTTCGATTTACAATCTATTAACGCTGGTGGTTTATTTTATTATCTTCTGTTATTTTGTCGTCGGGTCCTTTACAAAGAAGAAATAAAAATGAAACTACAAAAGACTGTATTAGCTGTAGCCCTATTGGCTGCATTATCAGCCTGCTCAAATGATGATGACAATAACCAAATTACTGATGGCTTTAACTTAACCATTGCTCATGTTAATGATACCCATTCAAATTTTGATCCTGTGAAGTCTAGTTTTACCATGGGTAAAGACGGAGAAATTGTATTTAATGAGTTTGGTGGTTATCCAAGAATACTTGAAGCTGCAAATGAAATTAAAGAAGATGCTACTGATGCAAACCAACCTCTACTGTTTTTACATGGCGGTGATGCATGGCAGGGAACAGCTTACTTCAAACTCAATGAAGGCACGGCAAACGCAGATCTATTATCACGAATGGGACTAGATGCTATGGCACTAGGTAACCACGAATTCGATTTAGATACGGCGAAACTGGCTAGTTTTATCGATAGTGTTAACTTCCCTCTACTTGCAAATAATATAGACACAGGTCTAGACGCTAACCTTAGTGGTTCTACAAATCTAAAACCTTATCAACTGTTTGCATTTGATGGAGTGTTGAAACGTAAAATAACTGAAGTTTCTGATGCTAAAGAGAATGAGCAAATCGTAGCTGTGATTGGTGTCGTCTTAGAAGATATGCCCACTATCGCAACAGGGACTGGCGATGTTAAATTTGAAAGCGAAATAGTATTAACTCAAATAACAGTCAATAGTCTTAAAGCCCAAGGGGTTAATAAGATTGTAGTTCTATCTCATATTGGTAATGCACGAGACATCGTACTAGCGGAAGGCACTACCGATATTGATGTTATTGTAGGTGGACATTCTCATACCTTACTCGGTGATTTTACTGAACTTGGTCAGGGCGATAATGGGATCTATGCTCAATTAGTAAATCAAAAAGATGAAGTTGGAAAAACCTGTATTGTTCAAGCCGGTAAATATGCGGAAGCAATAGGTCAAGTTGATATTAAATTTAACAATGAAGGTGATCTTCTGTCATGTGTAGGGCAGAACACACTGTTGACTAATGAAACCTTTTATCGTGATGGCAAGCGTGAACCTAGCGACCTATTAACTGGCGCTGAGCATGAAAAGGTTGAAGCCTTTATTGATAATAATAATCTTATTGATGACGTCGATGAGAATGATGCCATGCGGGTGCATATAGATGCTATTTATAAACCTGCTTTAGAAAAAGCTTATGGCGATGTGATTGCTAATACTCCAACCGATATTAATCATGAACGTCGACCAGGTGATGCTGGTACTGACGAACATGGATCTGACGTTGCACCATTGATTGCTCAAGGCATGGTGTTTTGGGCAAATCAAGAAAGTGTAAATTCAGTTATTGGAAAGAAAGTTCAAATTGGTCTTGTGGGTGCTGGTGGTGTGAGAACTGATATCACATCAGGTGATTTCAGAGAAGGAAACGCGAGCCTAGAGCTATTGCCTTTCTCAAACTATCTATCCGTTTTGACTATTAATGGCACAACGCTTAAAAATCTTCTAACGACAACCATTAACGATACGCTTCCACAAGGCAGTCACGCAGGTAAGTTTCCGTATGTTGGCGGAATGCGTTATACATTCACCGAAGATAATAAGAACGTCAGCGGTAGTATCACTGCAATTGAAGTTAATACTGGCACCGAAACTGAACCTAAGTGGGCTGCTGTAACTGGCGATGCTGAATATGTTGTGATCGTTAATAACTATAATGCTAGCGGTAATGATGGTTGGAATGCGTTAGGGAATGCGCAGCTGTCTGCGACTGATCGTGTTGACCTGGTTAAAACACCCAATGGATACCGTGCTTATGAAGTTGACCATTTAACTTTCAATGCCGATAAGAATACATATAGTGTTGTTTACGCAGGAGACGTTCCTAGTTGTGATGATGGTGGTGTTGATATTTGTAATACTGATGCCTTATCTTTTATCGATTATGCCAAAGATAAAGTAGTATTAAAAAGCCTTCCATTTGAAACTACGACTGTTATTTACAAATAGTCAGTAACTTAGAAATATTGTATTAAGAAGGGCATCTAAATGGATGCCCTTTATTTTTATAGATTTACTTCAGTTACTATTTTTATAGAGTCGAACACATTTTAAATTAACAAGTCATTGTGATCTGTTATTCATTCGGCTTCAGGTAATGATTCAATGAACGCGGATCCGTATGTCCTGTACGACCCATAATGTAAAGATGATCTTTTTTATTTTCATGTAGTTGCGTTACACATCCACTACGTAAACTGTGAGCTCCATAGTACTGAGGATCTAAGCCAGCCTTATTACAATATCGTTTAATCAGTTGATAAATATCATCACCACGCAGAAATCCTTTCCCCAAATTAGTATCGGTAATCTGGTAGTCTCTAATTTGATTTCCATCTCTTGTTAACGATCTAAATAAATGACCTTCTTTAATTTCTGCAGCAGAGAGCCACTCTTTAACGGCATCAAACGCAGAAAATGGTTCTTCTTTTGGTAGTACTTTCCATTCTCTTTGTCCTTGCTGATTACTTTTAGAGTAGGGTAGTCTTACTTTAAGTTTATCGCGTAAAAAGCTTAAATGGTTCACTTTGATATTCGCGAGTTCAGAACGTCGAAACCCTCCTTGAAACCCTAACTGAAGAATCGCTTTATCTCGTTTTTTTGTGAGGTTTTGATTTCGTTCATCAATAGTTTGTATCAGTAATTCAAGCTCATCGTACATGATGGGCTGTTGATCATAATCCGCAACCGTTCTATTTTGATTACGCATAAGCCCACGCATTACTCTGATGACCAAAGGGTGTTCTGTCGGTGATGGAGATCCAGATTGAATATGAAAAAATCGTATAGCTGCTAATCGACTATTAATTGTTTGTGTTGAAAGCTGGTGGCCGCTGTTAGCTTGATAAATATCTTTTTGATGACCGATAAACGAAATGACACTTCTTGGATCTGCGGGCAATGAACTTAAACCATGTGATTCGCAATAAGTAACGAAAATTCCAAAGCTGGACTGATATACCCGTCTGGTATTGTGCGAAATTTCATAACGAGTTTCTTTAGCGGCGCTTTCAAAATCATTGAGGATAGAAAGAGGTAACTCATGCTCCTGGTAAAAACCGTCGTCTGAAACAGTCTTTAACGCCTTATTAGAAATAGGGCTAATACGCTTTCCACTCATTAGATGATATTCCTCAATTAGCACTGTGGTTGTGGGTTTTTATAAGACGTTATTCGGCCACTATTTTAACGATTTAACGCTATCTCTACCAGTGATAATCGTCATTATCACTGGTAGAGAGCAATAAGCCAACATCATGCACGATAAGTAAGCTAATTTGTTTGAGGTTATCAATAATTGAGTAAAGTCAGACGTTTTTTAAAGGGAGATAATTAACTACGACGACTCCACCACAGTATTCTTATTATTCGCGATTGGATGATAGAGCATCAATTTAAGCCATGAAAAATGTTAAACATTAAATGGCTGAGTTATCCTAAAGGCGTTAGCAATAGAATGGTGAATAATCCGCTATAAATAAGGATAATTTTGCTGCATTACTGCTCATAATGGTTTAACCATATATTAAATATAAAGGGACTATCTGATGAATCATACTAAGCATGAATGGAATATCCTGATAAAAAGCTAACAAAACTTCCGTAAGTTATGACTACTGCAACAAAGATAGCGCATGAATACACTATCGCCAATATTAAGATTGGCCATAAGTACTGGCAATAGAACACTGAATAAAGCGTTATTAGTGCAGATTATTTATTCGCATTATCATTCAAAAAAGTTAAACATACTTTAAATCTAAGGGCTCAATATGATGTGCTTATGACTAAGTATCACTGGAAATATTATGATAAGAAGCTAACAACAGTCCGCAAGTTAGGGCTACTGCAACAAAGATAACCAGAATATGCGCTATCGCTAATATTGGTAACCAATACGATCAATACCAACAAGAGAATATTGAATAACATCCTATTAATGCTGACTATTTTGCCGTATTATTACTTAAAATGGTTTAACCATACTTTAAGATTGAAAGGTATACATGATGAATAATACTAAGCATGAATGGCAGTATCATGATAAAAAGCCAACAAAGGGCCGTAAGTTATTATTACTGCAACCAGATGAACTGGCGTACGCGTTACCGCTGCTCTTAAGATTGTTACCCATGCAAGAAAATTCTAAAAGATTAGATTGGTTTTTACCGTTTGAAAGTAAGTTGCAGTTACAAACTCACCATATAGCATTATCAACACAGCTGACAGTAATCGCGACAAGCCTTCCTACAGACAGTGCTTTATCATTAGATTTAGACGCGGTAAACCTGGCGCTAAACAATTACTTTAGTGATTATGGATGGCGCATGGTAAGAAAAGAATTGTCGCAGATAAAAAAACGGAAAAAGAAATCACATATTGAACTGAGTAACGATCTAATATATCGGCTAAAAACATTTATGTCGTTGAAGCAATTAGATAGCTTTGATCAAGCAATGGACCATTTACTCAGTAATGAAGAGCAAAACCATGATATAGACATGATTGAGATGGGTTGAACACGGCCACCTAATTGACCGGTAAAGGCTATTTTCATGATGATTTATTGAGTGTAGCAATAGCTGCAACAGTTAGACGGTGGCTAAAATTTGTGCGTTTGGCATGTGAAGGTGCCCAGCCTGCCAGAAAACGTTCAAAGTCAGCCCAAGCAATATTCACTAGCGGCCGCCACTCTTTTTCTATTTCTTGGCTACTAAATGCACTTTGGAATAAACGCAAAGCCGTGTGAAGTTCAGTAAAGTAGTCGTCGATAAGTTACTCAAACTGAAGCTCAAGAGTCGTTTCATCTAAGCAGCTACCTAAAAAATAGACCACATCTTTAACACCACAACCGCCACCAATGTATTGAAAATCGACTGCCGCAACATGGGCTAAATCATTGGAAAAACAGAAGTTAGCGATCTTTGCATCACCATGGACTAACGTTTTGTATCTGCAATTATTAAGGCTTTTATCAAGCTCAACTGCAGCATCTTTTAATGGGCCTTTTTCCATAGCGTCAAATTCTTTCGCTCTTGTCGCAAGGTGCCAATAAGTCCCAATTGGCCAAAGTTTGTTTGGCCAATTGTCTAGCGGATCATGTTGCATATTGTACGCATGAAAACGTGCTAGCCAATGTAAGCAGATTTTCGAGTTTTCAGCAGAGGCGGTGGTTAATCTAGTCGGAAAACCTTCGCTATCTAAATCGGACATAACGATCATTTTTGAAGAGAGGCAAGACTGACTTAAACTAGCTTGGCCGATAAACTGAGGTAATGCACAAAAGGGTTTTATTTTATTGGCCCAATGTTGATAAAACTCCGCTTCAACATCATAAGATGCCAGCTTTCGTTGATGTGATATGGCGCCACTCCAACCTCGCGGATGCTGCTGAATAACAGGGGGACGAATATGTTTAACGACAAAAGTCATATCCCGAACGTCACTGAACTCGTCTAAATCTGGTTCTACTGTTTCAAAACGTGCTATTTCACCATAACCAGACCAGAGTGTCTGAATTACCTCAGTTTTAATGAAGTGAGTTGTTTTAATTATCTCTGACAACAGTTGGTTAAACTCGTGCTCATTATTTTTCAATGTTTTAACCTAAGTGGCGTCAATGCACCATAGTCTAAATAACGAGTCCTTTTGTGGGCGTGCAGACATAGCTTATATAAGTTTGGCCTGCTATTTGTTTTTCGAACTCAATAAAGAACATTTTAGCAGTTTGTTTCAGTTAATATTACTGAGAATATGAATGTAGACATAAACGTGGCGAATTAAAAATATTCTATTTTACATCGTCATCATGAATTATCTCTCCATATAACATATTCTAGTCTTTCTGTAATTGATAGTGCAACTAAAGGTAAGGTCATAGTGTGAGATCCTAAAGAAGCTTCTGCTTTGATACTGATAAATGATAAACGGCGATAGGGTGATGGTTTGGCATTTTATCTAACGGCAGAATAAAATTGTGCAGTGCTAATAAAATTAAAATAATAAAAAGGCTAAGTCACTAATGCGCCTTAGCCTTTATACTTTTCTATTCAGGTAGTGAAATTGTTAACCAACGGTCACTGTGTTCAAAAAGGAGTGACTGTAACTTACCTTGTCCCTCAATATTAACTAAGTTAACCTGCGAGGGCCAAAGATCCTGTAATGCTCCATTTGAAATAGACATTCCTGATATTTTTTTGGGTATGTTTGTTTCCTGATAAATCCACAAGTATTTGCCATCTAACTCTAAGCCGACGAAGTTTAAAGGCAACGGTTTACCATCGTTAGATTCAATTGCAAACTGATGTTGAACATAGTCTGCAAAAGTATTTTGAGTTACTTTACTGCTTAAGATGTCTGCACTCGGGTCAAAAAGATCTCTTACTGCATGTTCTGCATCATGTAGATAGAACTTATGCATGACTTCAATAGTATTAATTCTATGGTTAAAACTAATCGTTGTGACCGCCGTTTTTTGCTGATGAGCATTCACGTTGCCGATCATAAAGAAAAATAGGCTAGCGACTAATACACGGATCTTCATTTATTAAGCAGCCTTATCTGTTTTTAAAGTACTCTCATCATCTTCACTTTTAAGCTCTGTCTTAATGTCCTGCATAATATCGCGTTTAAGTTTGTGCTTACTCTTCTCTTTCTTGTAGGCTTCGATCCTAGACTCAATGATACGACGCGGAAAATAGTTATTATTTAGGTCCACATCTGCGGTTTGCCAGCTCGGGTCAATTTCAACTTCCTTAAGTACTTTGTCAGTCACAATGAGTTTATTCACTGAAGTAGGACTTCTACGCCAGATCTCTGCCGGAATATTTATAGATTCAATCGAACCATCTTCATAAGTGAGCTGTAAAAGAATCGGCATGACTAGGCCGCCTATATTGGAAAACTCGAGTACATAATAGTTTTTGTCTTCCTTCACCGCTCTTTCTATTACGGCAAGCTCCCAAGGCTTAAGGTCTTTTACTAACTTGTTATACTTATTACGCTCTTTATTCGTAACCGTGTACTCATCATTTTTATCATAAAAATCAGTAACGTCTTGATTTAGCTCAACCCAAGTTTTTATGCCTTGTTGCTGATCTTTTATTATCGCCATTGGCACTGGCTTGTCTTGTTCCATTTGACGTTCACGAGCAAAATCAATATCTGGATTTTTGGTATTCATTTGTAACTTATAGATTTTATCTATTGAGATATCAACATGATCTGTGGTGTAAAACCAGCCACGCCAAAACCAATCTAAATCGACACCGGATGCCTCTTCCATTGTTCTAAAAAAATCTGATGGAGTAGGGCGTTTATACTTCCATCGAGTGGCATACTCTTTAAAAGCAAAATCGAACAATTCACGACCCAGTACAACTTCCCGAAGAATGTTCAAGGCGACTGCAGGTTTGGTATAGGCGTTAGGTCCAAACTTTAAAATACTGTCAGATTGTGTCATCACCGGCACTTGTACCGTTGACTTCATGTACTCAATTATATCTCTCGGTTCTCTAGCCCAATGGGCGTCTGTTTCCCACTCTCTCACTGCTAAAGATTCTAAAAAACTGTTCAGCCCTTCGTCCATCCAAGTCCATTGACGTTCATCAGAATTAACGATCATAGGAAAATATATATGGCCGATTTCATGGATCACCACACCAATTAAGAAACGTTTTTCAGACAAGGTATAGGTACGGCTACCATCATCTTGCAATTCTGTACGTGGTCCATTGAAGGTTATCATTGGGTATTCCATGCCACCAACAGGTCCATTTATTGATTGGGCTGTCGGATATGGGTAATCAAAAGAATACTTGGAATAAACTTCCATGGTATGGATGACCGATTCTGTTGAGTATTTCTTCCAGAGATCGCCACCTTCCTTTGGATAGAAAGACATCGCCATAACCAGTGGCCGCTCTGATGATTTTTGCTGATAGCCTTTAGCATCCCACATGAATTTTCTTGATGAAGCCCAGGCGAAATCTCTTACATTTTCAGCTTCAAAGTGCCATGTTTTTGTTTTACTGGTAGCGTTCGCTTCATTTTCTAATGCTTCTGCTTCAGTCACAATAAAGACGGGCTTTTGACTGCTTTTTGCTTCTTCAAAACGCTTACGCTGTTTTTTATTTAGCACAGAACTGGCGTTTACTAATTCCCCCGTAGCAGCAACAATATGATCTGCTGGGACCGTGATTTCAACATCATAATCACCAAACTCTAAGGTAAATTCACCACTCCCCAGAAAGGCTTTATTGGTCCAAGCTTCGTAATCAGTATAAGCGTGGAGGCGTGGAAACCATTGAGCTAATTGAAAAATATCATTGCCACCGTCACGTTTATCTTTAGGGAAATGTTCATAACCAGAACGACCGCCCATCGCTTTTTGATCCGTTATGTTAAAGGCATAATCGAGCTCAAATTCTGTTGTCTTGCCGGGCTTCAATGGTTTCAGTAAATCGATACGCATATTTGTGCCAACGATAGTCGCTGTTAACGCTTTACCATTGATGGTCACTTTACCTATTTCGTAGCCGACTTCGTTATCCGCTAAAAATTGTTGGCCGCGTAAGGTCTTTAAGCTTATTTTTGTTGGTTTTCCATCGACACTTTTTGCCAGCTCTGAAGGGCTAGAAAATGTACGAGTACGACTCGCGATAGAGTCTGCCTTGTAATAATTCTGGTCCAGTTGTAACCATAAATATTTTAGGGTATCGGGAGAATTATTTGTATAGGTCACCGTTTGTGTGGCTTCTAAGCGTCTTTTATCTTCTAAAAGAGACGCCTTAATATGATAGTCAACTTGCTGTTGCCAATACTGATGTCCAGGTTCCCCAGCGGCATTTCTGTAAACATTAGGTGTGGGTAGATCGGCATCTAATTGACGAAATTTATCTTCAAAATCGCCTTTAGACTGCTTTATTGCTGAAGCGTAGGCTGGTAGTGCCACACCTGACAAAATCGTAAACGCTACGATTGATGACGTTAATATTCTGTTCACTGAGTACTTCTCTTATTTTATTTTATTGCAGTGATAATGCATCACTACTTATAGTTATTTTTTTATACAGTCAGATAATTATACAGTAGACAATAGGTAAGCAGTCAATGTAACTTAATACTTTGTAACGATTAATCTAGTTTCAGAAAAGGTATTTTTGTAAGGTTTCATGCCATTTATGTGTGGATGCTTCTAAAACCCTCGTTAGAGAAGCCTTCCGCAAACAACGTATTAAGTGAAAGATCTACAGTCTCATTTATAGAGGTAGCTGGAAGATTTACATTTTAACGTCACTCGGTTTTTGCGGGAAATGCAGGCGATATGCAGGCTTTAACTTCAAATTTATAACCGTGTGGCATAGTACTATCAGGTGTAATTTGCAAAATTTCATAGTCATTTAATTCAACAACATGCGCATTATTTGTAATCAGGCAACGGGACTTTTCATTCGCTTCCAATTGATAGGCAAAATGCGCAATCAGATCACGTATTTTTTGTGAGTAAAATGTTTTAATTTTTACTGAGTTATTGACTTCATTTTTTATATTTTTCTCTCGTTCTGAGATCTTCTCATCATCTGTATTAGTCGTCATATCAAGATTATTGGCAGATTGTATTGTTGGCTTTATGGCTTTATTTCCGGTTATTAGGCTCAATCCTTCCACGTTATCTTTGTTTTCTGTGGTGAGTATTTTAACGATGGTATCTTCTATCGTTGGATTATTATTGGTCAATGTGGGAGGTGTTATTATCGGTTGTTCGTTGGTTAGGAAGAATGATGAACTATAAAAATTATCTTCGATGACAGAATCAACATTACTGAGTAAAGAAAGGTTAAAGATAAGAATACTAGAGAGGATCAGACGGATAAACATGGTCCACTTTTGAAAGTGTTGATGGCTGGTGATCCTAAAACCTTTAATGCCAAAGGGCCTTGCTATAAGCAATAAAAAGAAATATATCGGTGCAATTATCTGTAGTAAAAGTAACGCAATAATACTCATAGCTAAAGCCCAAGAGGGCAAGAAAAGCAAAATGGCAAAGTTATGAGTGTAGTTAAAGTGTGATGATGAAACACCGACAACCTCATTGACGACGGAAGCAGATCCAGCCAATGCAAAATTGGCTATAATCGCATAAAAAAGCAACAAAATAGCTTTACCTGCCAGTGAATGCCATACACGATTAAATAGAGGCCAGAATTCAGCAGTTAGACCCAGCACCGTTAGCAGCGCCACAAAAACCAAACTATCAGAGAAAATAAGCACGACTATTGCGAGTAGATACAGCTTTTGAACCGTACTTAGTTTTCCGGATAAAGAGATAGTAGCGTCATAAACACTATTGTTTATTGCCATTAGTTTTTTTGCTAAATTGAAAGCCGGTGGCAGAATCTTCTTTATGGTCACTAAGACAGTATCCTTATGATCGCTAATGTAGAATTAATTTTAGGAAATATTCAGTTTATTACGATAATGCATATGAGTACATCAGTTCAAGAGGAAGTAGGCAGGAGGTTCATTCACAAGCGAGTTTATATAAAAAAGCGCATGAAACATGCGCTCTTTGTCATTACGATCTCAGTATCTAACGAGATTAGATCTTAGGGTAATTTGGACGGATATCAGTTGGTATAGTTTCCATCTTACTGTTTAACTGCGCAACTTCTGGTGCGAGTACTGCGTAAGTATCTAGGAATACCTTTGACTGCTGATAATCACCTAACGCTTGGATCATACAGACATCATGTACTAACTCTGTAATGGCTAAGACCATTTTGTCAAAGTTAACACTGTACGTTTGTGTGGTTACATCAAAGGTAAATGCTTGTTTTTGCTTGAAGTAATTATACTGATATGCGGCTCCAGCACCATGAGCTTCATGCACTCCAAAACGCATTGAGCGAAATAGACCCGCAAAATAAGTCACTAGCATGTTGTCTCTTTCTGCAATGGGAAGCTCACCTTTATCCATTAAGAACAACATGTTATAAGCCCCCATTACATCTGCTTTTCCTTCCTCAATTTTTGAATAGGTTTCTTCAAGCTGGGCTGAGACAGTCGTTGTTTTGCCGTCAACGATAATCGTACCGGGACCTAGACCATGTGATAGTTCGTGGAAAAGAGTTTCATTGAAAAAATATTTTTCCATCAACAGTGACTGTTGCGATTCGGCAATGATTAGATCGGAAATCGGTTTCATAACGGCTTGATATTTGGCATTAAGCACGTTTTTGAGCATCACTTTTTTGCTGCCTTTAACTTCTCTAACATATTCATCATTAGGCAGGTTAAATGCAGTTGTCTGTACTCCAGGTTTATTATCACCACCACCAGCAACCTGTTCTACGACAGAGATAGGGGATTCAGAGCCTCGATTAACATTTTTATGTTCATCTGGGATCGGTAAGTTGGATTCCATTGCGGTTAGATACTTTTTATAGATATCTAACTTAACGCTATCTTCTGGATTTCTAACGGTGATAAACGCTTCAAAAAATGTTTTATAACCAAAGAGTTTATCGGTATAGGTTTCGTAAGGTCCAATCGCAATTTCTAAAGAACCATTGAGATCCATCCAAGCCATTTCTGAGTCACGGTATTCATCATTAAGAAAAGCATCGGCGCGTTTAGACAAAAAAGTTTTTAATGACTGGTCTTCGGTTAACTCGGCTGCTTCGCGCATAATCTTTGCCGCTTCGGTCAGCTCTTTTTTGTAGTAGATACTATATGGTATAGCCTTTAATTGTGCTTTATCTCTAACAATAACGGTATAGCCACTTTTAAAACTTTTTTCATCTTCTGGATGTGCAGCAATCCATTGATTAAACTCATTCTTAGTTAAATCAACTGGATAGACACCTGCACCATCTGGGCGAGCTAGGTTGCCAAAAAATGCTTTATCGCCATCTAAGGTGTCCCAAGCGCCATAATGCAGATCAAACAAGGATAATATTGCTGACTTATTTGCATCATCTGATGCCAATATCTGTTGCCTAACTTGGGCATTATTTTCAAATGTCTGCTTAAAGTAAATCCCGTCTAATATATCTGCAACTTCGATTATCTTACGCAGCACAAGCGTGTCAGTCACGGTCAAACTGGATAGATCTGCTTCCATTTTCACATCTACAAAACGGTCAAGCATTGCTTGGTAAGTAACAGATTGCTCTGTTTTTATTAGATTTTTATTAACGTTATTTTCTGTGGTAACTTTGGACGCTAGCGTGTCATCAGCGGCTTGAGTTTGCTCTGGTTGGGAACAACCCGTAATGGCAACGGCGAGTGCTAAAGTGATTAATGAGCGTTTCATTTATTAAGATCCTTGTATTTCTTCTATTTTTTTTATAGTTATCGCTACTTTGTTCTAGCAAACAATCTACACCTTCATAAAAGTAAGGAGAAGCTAAACTTTGCGCTAGCGGTGTAAGTGTTGGATCTCTAAGCAACCTGTAGACGATGGGATCTTACTTAGGGCGTAAAGAACCGCAGCTATTTTGTACTGCTTGCCACCATTTTACGTGTCGCTTTATCTCTAAGGTTAGTGTGGTAGGCAAGGCAGTTGGGTCTTCTGAAAAGTAATGCTCAATCAACTGTTGATATTGGGTTTCTTCAAACAAAGCAATTAAACGTTTATTCAGTCTAAAATAAACGCTATTCATACGTGAAAGGTATGTTTGAATGTCTGCTAAATAATATTTAGTAAATACATTTTTAAGTATTGGCAGTTTTAGATTTGACCGTCCTGTTTGACATTGTACTAGATTAGAATACTGCTCCAAAAAATCGTTAGTCATTTTAAGCTGATGCATATTAATCGCGAGACTGCGCATATACTTTTTTAGAAATGAGTGTTGATGCAGCAAACTCAAATGTTTCTCAAGCTCCTCTATGTCGGCGTCTTCCCACCGTTGCTGCTTAATCGCTGTCTTTACACTCAGTAATCTAGCTAGCGCGTTTTCTAGTGGGTTGATTCCCTTAAGCGTTCCATCTAATTCCAATGATTCATGACTGCTAAACAGCAGCGCCGCTATGGTTTTATCCGAATTTATAAAAGTATTGAATTGGGCGTAAGCACGCTGCTTTTTTCTGATTAACTCATCGCGAAGCTGATTAGCTAATATTGGGTGCTCAATTGACAGCGCTTCAATACATGCAGGGGCCTGCTGAATAAACTTAACATGATAGATAAATTGTTGGCTTGATAAAGCGACTTTCCCTAATATACTATTTTTATTCGCTATTAATTGACCAAGATGACATTCATTAAGCTTAAAACTATCAAGTAACGATATATAGTTTTCTTTTTCTCTGGTGCTTCCTTTAACGCTGAGTTAAATCTTTTAAAAGAGATGGGTTGCAACTTTATCTCATGGCCTAAAACGGTACTTAAGCGCATTTGGTAATTATTCCACAGAAAGTCTGCATCCTTGACCGGGCGCTGTAATACAACACTTAATAACAAAGCAACTATGGCCAAATAGCCAACGGTTTTTAGCACTATAGCCTCGGTATTGGTAGAGTTAAAATATGAATACGTTAACGGCTAAGTTTAGATCTCTTTGTGTAATGACAGTATATATTGAGCATTAATTAGCTTGAACACTAGCCGGTAATTTTAGGCGGGAGCGATTTCCTATTAACAGTTCAAGTCATAAGAATCTGAGATAAACACTTCGACTATGGTAAAATGAATACTGGATACAAATAATAATTAGAAAAAATATGATCCAACCCCTTGAAGCGCAACACTTTCATGATGTCATTGAATTAGGTAATTTAGTTCATGGTAATGGCTACTTGGACAGAGCCTCACTACAAAGCATTGTAGATAAAGGCAATAGTAACGGCATCAACAGTTGTTTTGTTGCCATTGAATCTGGCCGACTATTGGGCTTTAGATTAACGTATGCCGCTGGTCAATGGCCTATCGACCTGTGGTGTACACCAAATCGTTGGGGAGTAGATCAATCTCAAGTTGGCTACTTTAAATGCAACACCGTAGCATCTGATGCTCGCGGCAAGGGTATTGGTGGTTTGTTACTTAATGCTGCTATTGGCGCACTAAAACAGCAAGGTGCAATCGCGGGTGTGAGTCATTTGTGGCAACAAAGCCCGCATAATTCAGCTGTTCGCTATTTTACCAAGGCTGGCGGTGTACTGATAAAAGAACATCCTGATCGTTGGAATAATACCCTTGAGCACCCAGATTATAATTGCGTGCTTTGTGGACCTAGCTGTCACTGCGTTGCATGTGAAATGCTACTCATTTTCTAATAACAAACTCTTTTGAATACGTTAAAAAGCCTTATTATGAATAGCAGAATATTTGATCCTTTAAAACATAAGTCACCAGCGAACCTAAGTCCCTGCGATTCATATTGGGCTAGTACTGTGTCTTTAGGTGAGGCAAATAAAAGTCTCCGTGGCAGTCAAACTGCAGACGTTGCTATTATCGGTGGCGGGTACACAGGCCTACTAACGGCGCATTATTTGGCAGAACGCTATAATGTAGATGTATGTGTCCTCGAGGCAAATCAGGTTGGTTTTGGCGCAAGCGCTCGCAATGCTGGCTTTGTTCTAAAAGGGGCTGGCCGTTTAGGTTATTCTCAAATGGCCAAACGTTGGGACTTGAATACAGCGAAGGGCATCTATAACGAATTTAGCCAAGCCGTTGAGCGCGTAGAGGGGCTAATTCAAGACTATGATATCAAATGTGACCCACAACCTAAGGGGTACATTAAAGTCGCGCATAACCCCAAAGCACTGACGCAGTTAAGAGATACAGCTTCATTTATATCAACACATCTCGGTGAAGATGCCCAATTCATAGATGCGTCAACACTTAAAAATGAGTACATGGATCATCACCAAGCTTATGGCGCATTACGACTTGAAGATGGATTTGGTGTCAATCCACTAAAGCTGCTTTTGGGTTATAAGTCATTGCTAAATAAACAGAGTGTAACGCTTTGTGAGCATAGTTGTGTTGAAGGCTGGATAGAGGAAAATGGAAAACATCGTTTAATCACGTCAGAGGGTGAGTTAAGGGTCAATAAAGTCATTACCGCGGGTAATGCCTATACTCCAAATGAATTTAACCCTCGCATCGATAATCGATTTCTTCCTATATTAAGTAATGTGATAGTCACGGAACCATTAACGGAAGATGAGTTGGTTACTTGTGGTTTGAAAACACATCAAGTCACCATGGATACGCGTATTCTAAAGTACTATTATCGACTATTGCCTGATAATCGCTTACTGTTTGGGGGGCGAGGCGCAATATGGGGGAGGGATGCATACGACGCTGTCTTTCAACGCCGATTAAAGATTGCGATGACACAATGCTTCCCCTCGTTAGCAAATAAGTCGATTGCATATAACTGGACTGGATGGATAGCTGCAACTTTAGATGATATGCCGCATGTTTTTTGTCATAATAGCGTGGGTTATAGTCTAGGATACTGCGGTTCTGGTGTATCATTTAGTACGCAAGCCGCTTTTCGATTGGCGCAACAGATTACGGGTCATAAAGTCCCCAGTTTACCTTTGTATGATAATGAGCTGCCTAAATTCCCGTTGCCTAAATTTAGACGCGTAGGACAATGGGGCTACTATCATTATGGTTGGCTACGAGATAGATTTTTATAACCAAAGTCAGCTGGTTTTATGTAGCTGTGCTACCTTTATAGATTACAATTTTTTGAGGAACCGTTAGTGAAGAAGCATCCTGTTGATAAAATGTTAGAGAACCACGATGAACTTACCCACTCTGAGGATGTGAAGGTTCTATCGCATATTCAAAGAGAGAAAGAGGAATGGGTTTTGCACACTGTAATGATTGAAGGTTGTGATACGCCTTTCAAATTCAAAAGACGGAAGAAGTACAAAAGTCTTAAGGATGCCAACGTTAACATGACGTACTACAGCGGAACTGAAGGTATTGCAGGCTTTGAGATAGATGTTTTTAAAGTCGTTAGAATAAAGCGTAGCTAATTCATTTTCAGTTGTACAAGATTCTACAGCGTCATATCTCGGATATTCAGTGTTGCGTATTGTGCATTATGCTACTCAATATGGAAGTCATCGAGCTTCCATATTTGATTGAATACGCACTGAACTGTGCCCTTTAAACGCTGTTAGCGATGGTTTTTCGAGTGAAAATTATGAGTGTATTCGGTTCGCCCATTCAGCACGGATACAGCTAGAGGCACATATAATCCATATCAAAGGTGGTTTTTATTCCATTTATGATGAAGGGTGACATATGTACTTTACACAACAGAATCAATTGCAACACACAGGACTAGCGGCACAAATTGTTAATGACGAAAGATTAGCAATGTTAACGGATACTGTAAAAACGTCAATGAAACTGACCCAGGCTGCATTATTGAAACGTGCTTTGAATAGTGTAAATGCCTCATCGCTTATCCTGCTCACTCATAAATCAGAATCATTAGAGCTACATCGAATTGTATTAGACTCACTACTTGGCAATACAGAAAAATCAATCTTACTTAGTTATATTGATCAAAATATTGAGATCATTGACGAAGCGTTATGCAAAAAAAGAATTAATTAGCCAGAACGCTCTCATACAAACCCGCTATTAAAGGGAATAACCCACTCCGCGATTTGACTAAGCACGCTGCGAATCATAATGCCAACAGCTCCTTTTTATTAAGAGCTGTGATTGTCATTAGTTGTTCCTATCAAACGCTGTTACTTATATGTCATATGTTATTTCCAGCTAGTTTTCCTCGCGCAGCCTTTACCGTTATTCAAGACAAGTTACGCTTCATTCTCACTGTGTATCTCAATTCCATTTTTGGAATGTGTTACAGCACTTTGTCCAATGATGTTGTAGCTACTCGCTGGAACAGGTCTACTAACGGTAATCACCGCAATGTTATGCTTCCATTTGATAAACAAAACAATGGGTCACGATCAAGTTTAACCTTAATGTTGTTTGATATAGATATATTCATAGGATTAACGAGAATATTGTTCACGATGGTGGCGACCAAACAATATAGGGATTATTACTAGCGGTTAAAAAGTTGCTCTCAAAAGACGGTTTTTAGGGCGGGTAAATGCAGACTCGATCTGTGTCTAGTGAGTATAAAGCGCAATCTATAGCTAAAAGAAAGCCCAGCATTTAGCTGGGCTTTTCACTCAAGATATCTGAGGTTTTACTTAGCTGACATTAACGCAACAGCGTTATCCAACATGCGGTTACTGAAACCCCATTCGTTGTCATACCAAGACATCACTTTAACTAAACGACCATTAACACGGGTCTGAGTCGCATCAAAGTTAGATGAGAATGGGTTGTGGTTAAAATCAATAGAAACTAAAGGTTCATGATTAACCGCTAACACTTCACTCAACGGCGCGACAGAAGCCGCCTTTTCAATGATAGCGTTAACTTCTTCAACCGTTGTGTCACGAGCCGCAACAAACGACAAGTCGACAAGAGAAACGTTTATTGTTGGTACACGAACGGCTAGACCATCAAACTTACCGGCAAGTTCTGGGACTACAAGACCAACTGCTGCAGCTGCACCAGTGCGTGTTGGGATCATATTAAGCGCGGCAGCACGAGCACGACGCGGGTCAGTATGATACACATCAGATAAACGCTGATCATTGGTATAAGAATGGATGGTCGTCATAAGACCAGATTCTATGCCAATTTCGTCGTTCAACGGCTTAGCAAAAGGTGCTAAACAGTTAGTGGTACAAGATGCACTTGAAATAACCGTCATGTCACTTGTAATGATGTCGTTGTTCACACCGTAAACGATAGTTGCATCAACGTTTTTACCTGGAGCAGAAATAATAACTTTCTTAGCTCCGGCCGTTAAATGTGGTTGGACTGATTCTTTAGAAGTGAATATACCTGTACATTCAAAAACAACATCAATCTCTAGCTCTTTCCAAGGAAGTTTTGAAGGATCACGTTCCTGGAACGTTAGAATCTTATCTTCATTTACAAAAATAGCTTCATCAGTATGTTCTACCTTCGCATCGAAACGACCATGAACAGAATCGTATTTAGTTAAGTGAGCATTGATTGAAGCATCACCAAGATCGTTTAGAGCAACAATCTTGATTGGGTGGTTCTTTTCGCTTTCATATAAAGCGCGTAGAACATTGCGGCCGATACGGCCATAGCCGTTAATTGCAACTCGGATAGTCATCTCATATCCCTCAAGGAAAAGTATAAATAGAATCTGGTTGTAAAATTACCAAACTGACAGCTACCGTCAAGTAATATCGGCTAAATAGGCCATATTCTCTTAACAAAGTTGGTAATTTTTTTACATGGATCGCGTATTGAGCTATTTTTCTACTAAATATTAAAAAAAACTGTAAGTTGGCAAACATATTGCCGAATACAAATTACAAGATGCTTTTTACTCAGTTTCTTGGTTTATGTCCTGTTCCAATACGATTCTTAGCTTACTTTCTGCATACTTTCCAGATTTTAGTACATCAGCTAAATCTTTAGCTTCTTTATCTAATTTATCTTGCAACAATCTATTACCTTGGAGCATGGCTAACATCTCTTTTTCGGCAAAATTAGCTTGGGTAATAATGATATTGGTTTTTGACAGTAAGTAATGCATTTCTGGGCGCTGTTCTTGCTGATAAATGGTCGCTAAGGCGAGCAACCAGTCAGGATCGAATGTGTCTTTATCACTTCCATCTAATGCTTGAGCATATAAACGTTTCGATTTTAGCAGATTTTCTCTTAAAAAGTGTGCCGCGAGTTGGGCTTTTAATCTGATATCTTTAATAAGGCCGTTTCTTTCTGCCGCAAATAACACCTTGCCAGACTCGACATCATTAAATCGTGACCAATGATAATAGGCTAAATGGGGATCTTGACTATGTCTGGTGGTTTCTTGAAGTTGCATTAATGTTTGGGAGCTAAGGCCAAATGCTCGAGCACGATCATTAGAACGTTCAGGGTGCAGTATATGTTGTACTCCCGCGGCTAGCTCAATGCACTTGTTATAATCTTCAAGGTACAATAACTGGTCAAATAATTGCTCACCTCTGGGCTCTTTAGTCTGCTTTAACTTGTAACGGCCACGAATAAGGTCACCTTTTTCGAACCGACACCAACTATCTTTATGCAAATCTGAACAAAGTTCAGGATTTTTGTTACATATAGCCTCTGTATTTGAGCTAGGTTCACAGCCAAATAGCCCAAAAAAAGCAATAAATACTAAAAATGATGTAAACATTACAAAGTTTCTACTCAAAAGGGGCTCCATGCGTCTTTTTTTCTAATAAAATTACATTGTTATATAAAATATCTAACTAGCCTGAAAGGCGACTTTTCATTACAATAGCGCCGACCAAACGGGGAAAGATAGCCTACATAACCTAGATTATTGGTCTTTTCTTTTTGTTACTCAAACATTTCTGATAAAAAATCAGAAAAGTGAGATAAAGGATCTGTTAATGAGCGCTGATAAACACCTACAAAGCTGGCAAGAACGTTTCGAAATGGCTGAGGCTATGCAGCCTCTACTTGGTAAGTTATATCGTAACCAAGGTGTAGAAGTTGTCGTCTACGGTAAACCCTTACTAAATGCTTCTACCATTGAAATCATTAAATCACATCGCTTAGTACGTCGCCATGTCGGTGACAAACTAAGACTACGTGAAAGCTTTCCATTTATCGAAGCTTTAAGCAAATTAGCGGTAAAACAGTGCAAAGTAGATATTGGTAAGCTTGCTGTTAACTACTGGCGCGAATATAAAGATGCTAGCCAAATCGAAGCTTACATGAGCAATGAACTGGCAGCAGCAATCACACAAGAAGATACCGAAGCGAGAGATGTTGTGCTTTACGGTTTTGGCCGTATTGGACGCCTATTGGCTCGCCTGCTAATTGAAAGAACAGGTGTAAGCAACAAGCTTAGACTTCGTGCCATTGTACTTCGTGGTGGCCGTAAGGGCGATTTAGAGAAACGCGCAAGTTTACTGCGTCGTGATTCGGTTCATGGACCTTTTAATGGTTCAGTTGAAGTTGATGAAGAAAATAATGCCATTATTGCAAACGGTACTTATATTCAAATTATCTATGCAAACTCTCCAGATGAAGTGGACTATACAGAGCATGGGATCACTAATGCGCTGGTAGTTGATAACACGGGTATTTGGAAGGATGAAGCGGGTCTTGGGTTACACCTTAAATCAAAAGGTGCTAGCAAAGTGTTGTTGACCGCGCCTGCTAAAGGTGCGATTAAGAATATCGTTTACGGCGTAAACGAATCAGACATTCTTGAAGAAGACACTATTGTATCAGCCGCAAGCTGTACCACAAACGCGATAACACCTGTGCTTAAGGCCGTTAACGATAAATACGGTATTGTAAACGGTCACGTAGAGACGATTCACTCTTATACCAATGACCAAAATCTGATTGATAATTATCACTCAGCTGACCGTCGTGGCCGCAGTGCTCCGCTAAACATGGTGATCACTGAAACTGGCGCTGCTCAAGCGGTATCTAAAGCGCTACCGGTTCTTGAAGGTAAGCTAACGGGTAACGCAATTCGTGTTCCAACGCCTAACGTTTCAATGGCGATTATTAACCTGAACCTAAATGGTGAAACTAATAAGCATGAAATCAACGAATACCTGAAAGATATGGCGCTACAGTCTGATCTGCAGAACCAAATCGATTTCACCGATTCTACAGAGATAGTATCAAGTGATTTAGTCGGTTCTCGATACGCAGGTGTTATTGATTCTCAAGCGACCATTGCGGATGGCAAGCGCGCTATTCTGTATGTTTGGTATGACAACGAGTTTGGCTATAGCTGCCAGGTCGTTGGTGTTATGCAAAAGATGTTAGGCCTTAACTATCAATCATTGCCGCTTGGCTAAGATTGATTTGAGTTAACGCTATTTAAAACGCTTCTATTACAGAGGCGTTTTTGTTTTTAGTCTCTTACCGTTAAATTTAGATTGCCCAACAGCTAGAACGTAATAACGGCTTCTAGATTAAACCCGCTTGCTTGAATCATCGACTTTTAATGCAGATGCTTTTTATTAACAGCGATAAAGAGTAAAGGCAACTCTTCATTTATTCGTCTGAGTTAGTCGGGTATTGTTAAGCGGGCAGGGAGTTAAGCATTACTGTGCTGAGCAAGATTCGATCAATAAGAACAAAAAACGTTATCTTTGATGAATTTAACATCAAACAGTCATAAAAATGTTTTTTCGCGATTGACTCTCTAGGGCAAATCGGTAGAATGCCATCCCGTAGTCAAGGGGAAGCGAACTAAGCAAGAACTA
>NZ_PJBL01000015.1:0-77054 GCF_002836135.1 Shewanella sp. GutCb
GTCGGCACCTTTGTTGGAATATTTACCCTGAGCAAATTTCTCCGTCAGTTGCTGTTCCAGTTGTTCACCAGTGAGTTGGTTCCAGGGGGCCGCCTGAACTGAGAGAGATAAAAACGCGAAAGCGAATACCCCAAAAAGTAACTTAGTGATAATAGATTTGTTCATCATCTTGGCCTTACGGTTAATTATTTTAATGTTTAGTATTTTTTATGTTAATTATTTTGCAGTTGAATTGTAGTTTGAATGTATCCGTATTACTAAATAGGTATGCGTGAAATTGTGATTATTAATTTAAAAATAATTTATACGTGATCGGGATCTTTATTTAGCGGTCGCTGTTTGATGCCGTAATTATTATATTTGCACCGTCTGTGGTTTAGGTGTAACTAGCTGTTTGTATTGATTTTATATTGGTTTTTTTGAGGTGCGTTTTATTTGTTTTCTAATGTTTTTAATTTTGATTTTATATATATTAAAATAAGTATTAATGTGAATAAATATAATAGTTGTTCATATTGTTTTTTATAAATCCTGTTCTGTTAATAAGTTTTAATAACTCTATTAATAATTCTTCATAAAAATTCATATTTCTTCAATAGTTCAATTGATAATCATTATTCTTTATGTTTTTTAAGGGGGTTTATATGATTTTTATTGTTGGTCGTCGCCAATCGATAGGTGATTCAACCTCTTTAAATAATGACCAGATTACGTTTATGACCACAATGATTAGCCAGCATCATTATTGTATTGGATGACTGTAGATTACAGCGCTAGACGGAAGTGTTCAGAACGGCCTTCGTTGTACAAATATTGGCTGAGTTGTTTAAGATCACATCATCGTTAACTGGCATGTGTAACCGCTGTTAATGAATGACCGAACCTCATACACTGGCGGCATAATCATTATATTAGGGATCATTGATGGCACCCATTATCTGCAGTAGTGCTTTAGAGGCTGTGTCTTTAATTCAAAGTGGTGAGACGCTATGGACACATTCAATGGGGGCGACTCCGACCCTGCTACTCGATGCTCTTGCTGAGCATGCATTAACCAAGCAAGATCTGACCTTGTTACAGTTGCACACTGAAGGAGCTGAGTCACTCAGTAGCGAGAAGCTCAAGGGCCATCTGCGGCATCGTTGTTTTTTTGGTGGCTTACCAACTCGCTCGCTACTGCAACAGGGGGATGCGGATTACGTGCCTATTTTTCTCTCTGAAGTGCCTAAGCTATTTCGTTCGGGTGAACAGCCCATCGATACCGCCATCATTCAAGTTTCTCCTCCTGATAAACATGGCATCTGTTCCTTAGGGATCTCAGTTGAAGCGACATTGGCTGCTTGTCAGGTAGCAGGTAAGATTATTGCTCATATCAATCCCCTCATGCCGCGAACGCATGGCGATGGTTTTATTTATTATAATAAGTTTTCCGCTGTATACGAGCAGAGTATGCCACTGCCACAACATCCATTAGCCGCAAGTGATGAGGTTAGCCTCGCGATAGGGCAAAATGTGGCGAAGCTAGTACGTGATGGGGATTGTCTACAGATGGGGATCGGTGCCATACCTGATGCAGTGCTTTCTTGTTTAACCAAGCATAAAGATCTTGGGGTGCATACCGAGTTGTTCTCCGATGGGGTGCTTAACTTAGTCGAGCTTGGGGTGATCAATAATAGCCGTAAGAAGGTACATCCCGGTAAGCTCGTCACCGGTTTTGCACTCGGTAGCCAGCGACTCTATGATTATGTCGATGATAATCCTTCGGTGATATTTATGGATATCGAGCAGGTCAACGACACGTCTATCATCCGTAAAAACCCTAATGTCATGGCGATTAACTCCGCGCTGCAGGTGGATATCTCAGGGCAGATTTGTGCTGACTCTTTAGGGACTCGAATTTACTCTGGAGTCGGTGGTCAGATGGACTTTATTCGTGGCGCAGGCCTTTCTGAGGGCGGCCGCTCGGTGATCGCACTGCCGAGCACGGCTGCACGTGGCTCAGTCTCGCGGATCAGTACCGTGTTATCTCCCGGTGCGGGAGTGGTGACCACTCGCGCCCATGTGCATTATATTGTTACTGAATATGGCATCGTTAATTTAAGGGGGAGATCGTTACGAGAGCGGGCAAGAGACTTGATAGATATCGCCCATCCAGATTTTAGAGAACAGCTCTGTCGAGAGACTTTCGACATGTGGGGATTGACGGTGTAGTTAATTTTGCCTTGCCCTACGCGATCTGTAAAATAAGCACCTTAAAGTCACTGTGATATCTAGGTTCGGTAAGGGATTGCTGTTTTGATTTTATTCATTGGTGCTGCGTTGAGCGGCAAGAAAGTCATTGGGCGTTAATCTCGATGGCTTGCCGATAGCATTGTGTAGGCTAGGTTTATCTATCTTCTGGGCTATAAAGTCATGCCGCAGTGCTGGCGTTAATAGCTCGTCAAACATATCTACCTGTTGATTATGAGGGCTCAGCCATGCGTCCATTATTGATTCATCTTCAGGTAGAATCATCGGGCTTGCCTTACTGTGATAAGGCAGTAAATCAGGGTGAGGTGGATTGGTAATGATGGAGCAGGAAACGCGACTCTCGCCTGTTTTAGGGTGTTGCCATTCTCGATATAATCCACCAAAGGCTACCGCTGCATTTTCCGCGATAAAATCATGATAAACATTGCGGCTGCCTTTTGTCTCTGTTTCGCCAAAACCTTTGGCAATCACAATACAGCGACTCTCTCTAAATGGCGTAAAGCCGGCACTATTGGGTTGGTTGAGTTTATCGGAACGGGTATTAAACGAGGTAAAGCGACTCGGTTTAAAACCGTGATAAGTCGTTTGTTGTAAAAGCCACCAAGTAGCCGTCTGTAATTGTCGTTCGCCGTCTTCGGTTTCACGCACAATACTGATGTCATTGGTCGGCATTTTAAAGCGAGAATAGAGCATCTCGTCGCTATTGTTGACGCGTAAGTCTTCCATCAATGCTTGTACAAACATATCATCGATAACATTCAGTCGACCGCACATCTCTATTCTCGTTTTAGTAATCGCTGTTACCTGTATAAATAGCAGATATGAGATTGGAAAACATCATGCCTCTGGTATTGACCTCGCGAGGTTGTTGTTTCTTGAGGGGATGATACGAGTAAAATGACGTTAGCGATGGGTTGGATTAAATGCGCTAGGCTGATAAATATCATTAAACAACAGATACAAAAACTCCAGCAATATACATTGCTGGAGTTTTTGTATGCCCCGTGCGCTAGCGTGAGGCAAGGTCTATATAACGACTCGCTTAGAAGCGGTAATCAACAGATAGATATAGTTGCTGGCTATCATTTAGTGATGCCGTTTCTGTAATGGTTGTTCCAATAGCACCTTCCATTTTAGGTTGCATGGTCATAGATGCTGATGCATCATAATCCTGCTTAAGGTAACGGTAACCAATTTCTGTGCTTAGGTTGTCATTGATCTTGTACATAATACCTGTTTGACCACCCCATACAAAGTTGTTGCTTGAGCTAGCAAGCGCAGTTTCAGGGCTGATGTGATTAACACCCGCTGTTGCACCGATGAACCAGTTCAGCTTGTTGCTATCACCTAGGGCTACAAGGTAATCATAAGAGAGTAATAAACTCTGTTGCTTAGCAAAATCATCTGAGTTGTAAGAGTATGTACCGTAAACACGGTTATTATCATCTAGAAAAACACCCGCTCTTAGTTCGTAAACTGCATTATCTTCAGATGTTGACCAGTTTTCAGTCTCGCTGTTAAACCCTGGGTCAACTGTTACTTCAGTGGTTGTTGAACCTTTATATGAGTTTTGCTGTGCGCCAACACCGCCACCGATAAACCAATCTGCTGCCATTGTAGGTGCTGAAATTACGGTTGCGATTACTGATGCCAAGATAAGTGATTTAGTTTTCATATTTGTGCTCCCACACTAAAAAATTTTTGATTGTGTTCATTATCAATCGAGGTGTTTCGTTTCGTTGGAGCTATAGTAGGGGACACTAGCTGAATAATAACTGAATGATATTAACGATAAGGGAACTTTCTGTTTTAGCTATATGTAACGGAACGCAGTACTGTTAATCTGCTGATATATATTGGGTTAATTTATTGCAGTGTTATTTTTGAACTCTCTCTAGTGTCGTGTTATGGCAACTTATATTTAAAGCTTTCTTACAACAATCCCCTTTTGGCATTCTCTTTCATCAGTTAACCCAGCTTATCTTCGCCCTCTATAAGGGGCTTTTAGCTATCGTACCGCAAATCTGTTTAACCCTGATTAATGTTGTTTTAACAATACAGATCAAATTAGACCTTTTACTCTAATTATTGTTGGTAATGGCTATCATTTCAGATTTATTTCAGATTAGTACGAGATAATTATGCTTCATTAATGTATTGCCTCGTCTTAGTTAATCTATGTGCGACCTTCATTGAAACAACATTCACTCCTCTCTTTTTCAGCAAAGGCTCAAACTATACATGTTTAAATTTTTAAAAATCATGGCTATATCAACCATGTTGTTTTGTATTGCACCTGTTCACGCTATCGAGCGAGAGCCGCATCAAGTGCGTTATGACCGCACCTTTCCTATTTGGGCTCAAGAAGCGATTGATTTGGGGCATGAATTACCAAAGCCATTTGGTTTTAGCGTCAACTATATGTCGATGGAGCAACCTTTAATCGTCGATTCTGTTGCCTTTTCTGGATTAGGCGGCCTAGATGATCTGCTCAGTATAAAAGGCAGTGAAGCGCAGCAAGAGTCAGAAACCATCACTTTTAGAGCTGATGCATGGGTACTGCCATTTTTGAATTTATATGGGGTAATAGGGCATACCAAAGGCAGCAGTGTGGCGAATGTACAGCTTGAAGCTGACTGGTCTTCAGTGTTGCCACCGTTGGTATGTAAGATCAATCCTTGCCAGAGCGTTAGTGACCCATTCGATTTCGAACTCAACTTCAAAGGCACTACCTATGGTGTGGGCGGCACGCTAGTCGGCGGCATCGGCAATTGGTTTGCATTGCTTGATATTAATTATACCAATACTAATTTGGATATTTTAGATGGTGAGATCAGCAGTATCGTAGTATCCCCTCGTGCTGGATACCGCACTAGCTATAACAATCATGATATTCAGATATGGGCCGGGGCTATGTATCAAAATGTGGAACAGACCTTTAGTGGCTACCTGCAAGATATTGGCATTCCATTGGGTAAGGCAAAGTTTGAGGTCAACCAGCATCTTGAAGATAAATGGAATGGCCTTATTGGCGGGCAAATCGGGGTAACTAAAAATATCGACCTGTTGATGGAGTTGGGAATAGGTACGCGGACGAGCTTCATGATGAGCTTAGGTTATCGTTTCTAAGGCATTTAATCGGAAGTTTAATCAGGCGCTTTCAGGGGGCATTATGCGATCTATTTATCTATTACTCAGTATCCTATTTATCAGTGGTTGTTCAATTGTTGAGATGGCTGATTCAAGTGACAAAGCCGCATTGCAAAAAGTGGGTTTTTCACAGCAGCAGCTTACGTTATCAGAGGGCGGTAAGCTCAATTATTGGCAAGCGGGACAAGGTAAAACGGTGCTGCTCATTCATGGGTTTGGTGGCTCGGCTGTCACGACTTGGCAGCAAGTGATGCTTGAGTTGAGTCAAGATTATCAGGTTATTGCAGCAGACTTAGCTTGGTTTGGTGACTCTGTTAGTCAGGCTGCACCTAGTCTTGCGACTCAGTCACAAGCGATTCGCCAGCTTATTGATGCGCTTAAACTCGATAAGGTCAATGTCGTTGGGATCTCCTACGGTGGCTTTGTCACTTTCGACTTAATGGTTAACGAGCCTAAGGTTGAAAAAGCAGTGTTGTTAGCAAGTCCTGGTGTGCTTTTCTCTGATAATGACTTAGCACAAATGAATCAACGTTTTGGCGTCGATAATGCCAGCGAGGTTTTTGTACCTGAAAATGCTCAGCAGATGCGTCGCTTGCTCGATGCGACTTTTACTGACTTTCCTTGGTATCCCGCTTTTATTGATGAAGCCATTTTTGCTCAGTACTTTGTACAGCACCGCCAAGAAAAACACTTACTCATTGAGGGGCTACCGGCGGACAGAGATCGTATTGCGGCGGCGATAGCTGTGGAGGCATTACCGCCAAGCATGCTGATTTGGGGTGAGAATGATCAAGTTTTCCCATTGGCATCGGGGATCCAACTGGCTAATTATTTAAGCGCTCCGATAGTGGTTATTCCAAAAGGGGCTCATGGGATCAGCAATGAGCACCCTGAGATCATTAGCCAAGCAATAAAGGCGTTTATACAATGATGGCGGGTAATTTAAGTTGGAAAAGTGGGGTGCTGGTGATTAGCCTATTGCTGCTTGGCGCGTGTAGTAGCCCTGATTGGCAAGTGCGAGCTTTACCCAGTGATATTGCGATTGCTGCCGCGCTAGATAATGAGCCTGACCCACTGTTGATGGGTGACGTAGTGCTGCAAGATTTACCATTAGTGCGTATGCCTGAAGATGTTCGTCCTTGCTGCGCCTTTGGCAATGCGCAAAAAGTCCAAGTCGGCTCTGTGCCTGTGCCGTTCTTTCGTTATGCTAACACGTTAGCGGTCGACAGTGTTGGGCCACATGCTTTTGAGGCGGGGACATTTAGCTACCAAAAAGGTGCGCCTAATGGCAGTCGTGGCGGTGAGAATAACGGCCAAATTTATACCCTACGTGGCGGTTTTATCGATTTAGCCCACGTGCGCGATACCGCTGATAATGCCATTGCCCTGTTCTATCGTATTTACCCTCAATTAGGTTTGCCGCAGAGTATTGTACTGCCTGATGAAATTGGTCCACGCACCATAGAGCTCAAAGCCTTTGATACCTCTGGTTTAACCGCCGCTCAGCGCTGGGAAATTGCAGCGACCATCTCCGTGCGCTTAGCTTATTTTATGGCGGAGGCTCATGAAGTCGCGCAGTGGCATGGCTATCGTAGTTGGGTGCCGTGGTCTGAGGCGGTATCGGCTTATTCACCTGAAGATCTTTATTCCAATATGTTGGGCGCCAAGATTGCATTAGCCTTGCTGACTAATAACTTGGCGATGAATAAGGAGTTATATAATCAACACATGACACAATGGCTAGCGGCTACACTCACCTGGTTAGAACCTGTTTCTATAGCGCAAACCAATGCACTATTTGATGTCATTGATGGCGTTTGGTGGGATTCAACGCAACCCTTACCGAACAAGTTTATGCTGCTCAAACGCCATTATGAGTTAGGCGATAAGCAGCCACCTTACTTAGTGCCAGAATCCTTAGCTAATTCCCATGCTAAATGGCGCGATGTTAGCGAGCTGTATGAGTCGAATGCTCAGCCGCATCACTTAGCCCTGAGTAACACCATACATGGGATCGACATTGATGCGATTGCTCAGCAAAAGCTGTCGGTGGCGGATAAATTCAGATCCAGTTTTAGCCATATCCCCGAGAAACTGTGGCGCAATGGCTTCACTCAAGCCGATTTTTATCGCATCAGTGAGTACAACCAAATACAAGACTCAATCGAATTACAGCAGCATATAGAGCAGCGAGCTCGCCACCTTACCGAGTTAGAGGCACAACCATGAATAGCGGTAATATCGCTAATGCGCTTATGCTCAGTCTCGTTTTAGGATGTACGCTCAAGGTGCCTTATGTTGCCGCTACGGAGTCGACAGGTTCAATAGAGGCCACACAACCACAAGATGATGACGTTTCCCAAGGTTGGCTCGAAGGTTTCTTACAGACCTTAGGGGCTGATGGCGAGTTTAACTCCGATAAACTGATTGATTTCAGCTACCTGCCGGGACCCTTTTATAATCCAGAAATGGATCTTGGTGTGGGGATCTCTGCGGTAGGTTTGTACCAATATGATCCGAATGATGAGGTCAGTCAGTTATCGTCACTGGTGATTAACGGTTTGGCCTCAACTAATGGTGCACTAGGGATGACAATCGCCAATAAGACCTTTATCAATCAAGACAATCAACGCTTTTATCTCAACGCTGAAGTGTTTGATGCGCCAGATGTATTTTATGGTGTGGGTTACGATGCTAATCACAATGATGGTAATCGTGTTGAGTTTAACCAACGCATCATGTCGGTTAATCCTATGTTATTACAGCGAATGAGTCCGACTAGTTTTGTGGGTATTGGTTTTGATTTCAGCTATGCCAGCGCCGAAAAAATCAATCCGTTAGATTCAAGTGTGGCTACCGAAGCGCTAGAGGAAAGTTCACGCAATGTGGGGATTAATGTGCTACTTAATCATGACAGTCGCGACAACGTACTTAATCCACAATCAGGGCGCATTTTAGAAATAGATGCCGCGTTTTATCGACAGAAATTAGGCAGTAAAACCGACTTTGATGTCTATAACGCGCTCTACAGCGAATACATGAAAATAGGCCGTGGCGAAGATATTTTAGCATGGCAACTGCGTGGCCGTTTTACCTCGGGTGATGTGCCTTGGGATCAGTTATCTAAGGCAGGCGGCGGTAGCTTATTACGCGGTTATACCTCGGGTCGCTACCGTGACAAGCAAATGCTGCTTACGCAAGTGGAGTATCGGCTTAATCTTCCTGGTCGACATGGTATGGTCTTTTGGGGTGGTGCTGGCGTGATAGCAGATGATGTCAGTGGGTTTAACCGCGATACAATTCTACCTAATGGCGGTGTTGGTTACCGTTTTGAAGTTAAACCGAGAGTGAACTTACGCTTAGATATGGCATGGGGTGATGGTGACAGCGGCTTTTATTTTAACGTCAATGAGGCTTTTTAGCGGATTGTTGATGACGTTAATTTGGGGCCCAATTGAGCCCCAAATAAGATTAACTTAGCTTACTTTTTGAAAACAGCTTCGTTAGTACCGTATGGACCTAAATCTAGGTCACGCTTACGGATCTCATCAACGCGGTCAAATGCTTCTTCAGCAACGCGAAGGTTTTTCACATCTTTACGCCAGTAGTACTTAAAGCCATCAAAGTGAGCGTTGTTTGGATACCAGTACATCACACCTAAACCTTTATCAGACATGATAGGCGTGTTGTGGATAGTTGCACCGGGAATGTAGAAGTACTGGCCTGTACCAAGCTTCTTGAACTGGTTATCGGCAAGTGTTTGCCCTTCACCATTGACCACATAGTAACACTCAGGTTGACCATGGAAGTGGGGGGCATGATCTGACTTACCACCATCGGTAATGCCCATGACCATAGGGCTATCTGAAAGCTCTTTCCAAATGTAACCAACCGGTGATTTTGACTTATCGCAATCTTTAACTTCTAGGATGTTACCGTTGTCATCTAATGTCTTACAGAAACGCTGATCGGCAGCAATACTGCTGTTAGATTGGATGCTATTGAAATCAATTTTACCCGCTTCCCAGTCAGCAATGTACGCTTCTACCATAGGGTTACTACACTGAACTGGCATGGTATCTTGTGGCGAGTACGGTGTGCTGTCGTATGGCACTGGTGTCATCTGCTGGAATGGCAATTGTGCGTGATTACATTGTGGGCCTTGGGCGAAAGCGGCTGTGGATGTTAGCGCAGCAATGCCAAATATCATTTTTAGTTTCATCATTCCTATCCTGTTTTTAGCTGATGCAGCTTTAGCTGCGATATTGTGCTCGTTTAAACGGGCTTGAACTAACAATAAAGCGATTGTTGCGGCGTAAATTTGAATTGGATCACGCCGTGTTTTGACTAACAAACTTATTCGTGAGCAAGCTCGCGAATATTCTTTTCGTTAGCCACAATTTATAGATAGAACTGCAAACTTAACTGCACATAATTGGATGAACCTTGCGCAGCTGGCTGTAATGTATAGGCAGACAGTTCATCACTGATTTGATAGCGGCCGACTTCAAAGCCCAGTGCTAATACCGGGGTTAAGTTGGTAAAAATGTTGGCGCCAATATGAAAGCGGTCAGTTTGTTCAATCTCTGTTGTTGTACGGCCATAAAATAGACTTGAACGGGTGCGTTCAGTCCAAAAGTGGCGATAGGAAAACATGGCTGAAAGCGTTGTTTCAACTTCACCGTTGACGATGTCGCGCGCGGCGTCGGTACCTACATATCGCCCCAAATTGCCGTAATGTAGCTGCATTCGTAAATCGTCTTTGCCGAAGGTGTGTAGTTTGGCAGCAACCGACACCCCCGCTGCCAGCTGTGCGTTGTCGGCAGGATCTAAATAGCGCAGTAAGCTAGAAATTGAAACATTGCCCCAATCTCCTTGTTGGTCATAGCGGATTATGGCGTCGGGTACATAGTCATTACTGGTGTCTATCCAATCTGGCTCTGCAGCAGTTTGAGCGCCATCGCGCATGGCTTGTTTGCCATAGGTATAGGGGTTTTCTAGCGCGAATTGCCAATCGCCTGTTTGGTAACGAATTAATGCTTGTCGCACCATCGCTTGACCGACTAATGGTCCACCTAAATCGGCCGTTTCGGCAAAGGTGCTGGTATTAACCATTGTTGACCAAGTTTGTCCTGCAGTGACACCTTGGTACTCAATAAAGGCATGCCTTAGGCGTGGACTGTAAGAGTTAGAAAATACAGCATTACCTTGTGATGAACCGGCAAAATCGATTTCGACAAATCCTTTCACATCCCCTTGAGTCACAGTGACATTAAAGCGACTCTCTGCTGCGCTAAACTGACTTCGTTTAGCAGATTCTGTGACGCTGCCACCACCGGTCCAGCTGTCCTGAAAGGCAATGTTGCCATCAATGTAGCGTGCATTTGCTTTGATAAATCCACCAAAGTGATACTCACTGGCTGACAATGGCGCAGATAAAGTGCCAACCAAACAAATAAAGATGGAAGTTTTAATCATTGATTTCATAGTTTTTTCTTGTTGAGAAGGGTTGCAAAACCCTAACAAGGGCATGATTTATTGAGATGGCTACAAACAGATGAGAGATATCAGATTTAAATGTTAGTAGGATCAAAAAGTAAATTGGGTGGCAGGAGAAAAGTGGGAGCAACCTAACTCCTGCCGATAGCTTTAGTTCACTAAATCTTCATCCGTTAGAAGTAGTAACCAAAGTTGATGTTAACGCGTTTATCCCAATCATCGCCCATTTCAGGCAGACCAACATGATCGTTGTTAGCAGTTGAGAAGGTCATGTTTTTTCCCATGACGAAATCAAGCATGGTGTAAGTTGGACCGGCAGAAATGGCACAACCTGTCACGTTTTGCATGCTGTTATCGTAGTTATCATCATCAACATCTGGCGTCATTAAACCAAAGTCGTTGTAGCATTTAACACTACCCCAATCAGTGGTAAATGTTTTTGCGATATTAACGTTGTACGCTTGACCTTTTGAGGCAATTTCATACTGCCAGCTAACCACTGAAACACCGATTTTGTTTGGATCTTCAGCATCAGCGGCATCGTACTCATACTGCATCGCTTGCACTTGTAGATTCCAGCTCTTATAGCTGCTGTCTAAATGCATTGCTACCGCGTAACGGTCGCCATTATTACCCGTTTTGCTGTTATAAATTTGACCATATTGAACAGAACCACCAATCGTTGTTTGGCCGCCTTCATGTTCTGCTGTATAGGTTTGACGCACGTTGAACTGGTTAGTCTCTTCGTTGTTATACTCAGTGCCATTGATGGTACCTGTGTATAAGTCGGTCGAATAACGCTTGTTCTCAGTTGGGCCATATTCAGCATTCTTATAGAAAGCTAAATCTGTGTGCCAGCCATTTTTCTCGTAGATTGCTTTGATACCGACATCATGGTCATCTTCGAAACCAAGGTAATAAGGAAGACCAAACCACCAGCTGTTTGAGATAAAATCACGGTTACCAAAAGGCACCTTGTTAATACCAAACTGTAGTTGCCAATCAGGATCGATATTGTAGATACCGTATCCATATTTGATGTAGTTAGTGTTTGAAGTAAAGCGATATTCAGCCGCTAATCCCCAGTCACCTTTTTTGCCGTCAAACTTGATAGCGGCCATATCAAAGGTTAAATCACCGCCTTTGTCTTTTGAGGCTTCATCGTAGTCTTTATAACCGTAATTAACTCTTACAGCGCCGCCAACATTGATACCATCTTCCTGCTCGGCAGCGAATGCTGCTGAACCTGAAAGTGCGATTGCTGTGGCCACCATCGACAACATAAACTTAGTGGTATTTTTCATCATCATTCCCATTTTTTAGATTTTTAGATTTTTAGATTTTTGTATTTAAATTTGTTCTATTACATCTCTTCAAACCAAGTACGGTGGCACTCAGCGCAAACTGGTGCTTTTTTCTCGTGCTCGCCATGACATGCAAGGCAACTTGCACCTTGGTTGTAATGCAGTGACTTATGTGGATTTGCTTCTGGGATCGCCAGTTTGGTTTCATCGACATCAATGCTGTTGATGTCGCCATGACATTCAACACATGCGCTATCCGTGGCATTCTTTCTACCTGAACCTTGGTGGCAAGATTGACAGCCATCTTGGTAGATAAATTCGTGGTTTACTCGGCCTTTGGTGCTGCCTTTCATTTTGACTAACTCGCCGGCCATCGCACCTTGTGACACCACAAAGCTAAGTAGGGCTGTAAGTAATAGCTTGTTCATTAGACGGCTCCCTTAAGATCAGCTTTAATCGTTTCAGAGACGACGATCCCCATCGCGAGACACTCTAGGCAAGAGGTTGAACTCAAGCGTGCTTCACCGTGAATACCGCCGGTAACTTCACCAATGGCGTAGAGGTTTTTAATTGACTCCATTGAGCGGCCATCAATGACGCGAGCGGCTAAATCGGTTTTAAGCCCCCCCATGCAGTAATGCACTTTTGGCCAAATACGAGAGACAACAAACGGTCCTGTTAGCACCTCAGCAGTATCCATTTTGCGGTTAAACAGTGGGTCTTTACCGGCTTTAACGTGCGTGTTGTACTCAGTAATACTGTGTTTTAGCTCATCGGCTGGGATATCGAATTTTGCGGCGATATCATCGAGCGAATCAAGCTTCCAGGCCATCTTGTCGCGCAATGCGCGGGTAACACGATGGTCTTCGGCGTAGTTGTTGTAGTTAAAGAGCACGATTGGGTAAGCTGGGCTGCCATCGCTGTTACGGTTTTTCATAATGGCTTCAGAGCAGGTTTTGCGATCGGCTCGCTCATCCATAAAGCGTTTGCCGTTGAGCACGCTAATCGAAGCGCCTTGGTGCCAGCCAATTGAAAGGAGGGCATTAGACCAACCAAATCCGCCTTCATCAGGTGAACCCCAATGGCCAGTTTGGATAAGGTTCATGTGCACCGGCAGTGCGCCATAAGCCATTGCGGTAAGTGTCACTTCACCGGTTGCACCTAATGCATTGGTACAATCGAGTGTAGGGTCCAACGATGGATCGACGGCTGCACGCAATGCCATGTTACGAGCAAAGCCACCGTTGGCTAAAATCACAGCCTTGTTGGCTTTGATAAAAATGCTGCTACCGGTTTTTAGATCGGGGAAGCGGTAGTTCTTACGCACTTTGACACCGATAATCTTCTGGCCATCCATGATGAAGTCTTCAATATAGTGTTGTAGGCGGTAATCAACGCCTTCCTTTACACCCGCTTCATATAGCTTGGTGGTGATATCGCCACCAGTACCGTGTTGGGTGCGGATCGCACGCGCCTTGTTGTGGCCACCGACCTGAATATTGAAGCCTTCCTTAAATTTAACCCCTGTATCGATGCATAACTCGTAAGCATCTAAGGCTCGGTTGGCAATTTGGCGCAGTGCAGCTTCGTTCTGCATGCCACGCCCAGAAATTATTTGATCTTTTACTAGCTCTTCTGGTGAATCGTCATTAATACCTTGTGCTAATTGAGTCGGGTTTTTTGGGATAGCTAACCAACCACCGTTAATCGCCGAATTACCACCAATCACTTGCATCTTTTCTAAAACTAATACTGAACCCATGCCTTGACGTTTAGTATTGAGCGCAGCGGATAGGCCTGCAAAACCAGAACCGACAACAATCACATCGACGCTTTCGTTCCAGTTAATCTCGCCGCAGGTTTTTGCTTGGACAGTACCGGGCAACGTTGCTGCTATGCTACCAATTGCGGCACCCGCACTTAGTTTTAAAAAATTTCTTCTACCTTGCATTCTTGAATCCTCTCAATGGGAATGAGGTAACGATAAACACAAGTTAGGCTGCTAAAAGTGAACTAAGTCACGCCATTTTTTCAGTGACAAATTTATTCGTGAGTCAGATCTCGAAGATCTTTTCTCTACTCAAAAAGAGCTAGTAAATTGCGGTGGAAAATGTGACAGGATTTTATACTGAGTTAACAGCTGTGGTTGAAATGTTTGTATGAAGTAACTCACAAAGCCAAATAATAAACGGGTATTAGCGTGAAGTTAATCCCGATTAATGAAGCAACACCTAAACTAACAATTTTTAACAGCGCATAATTATCGCAAATAGATATAAAGGCTGTAATGATGAAATGTCCTACTGAAGCATTGCCCATGATGCGTTGTAATCAAATACTCGACGCTGCGGAGCAGCTTATTGAGTCACAGGGGATCGTGTCATTTAAGTTTTCTCAATTAGCCAAAGAAGTGGGTTGTTCCACAGGTACTCTCTATAAGTTTTTTGAACGAAAGGAGGATATCCTCGTTTGTCTTTTTCTGCGTAGTGCCACCTCTAATCATCTGCCCATTTTTATCGATAAGCATCCTGAACTAACGGCACAAGAAAAAGTGCTATTGCCAATTTTGTTTACCTTTGAAACCATTAAACGCAGTAAGAGCTTTTTTACACTGCGTTCAGTCTCTGTCAATACCATGGTGTGGCAGCTGGCGAGTGACGCAAAAATTGCAAAGTTTAAAAAACGTATTAATGGCTTCTGGGGTTGGTTCACTAAATCACTTAATGAAGCGATAGAAAGAGGGGAACTAGAAGCAACCCCCCTAGAAGTAAAAGAGTTAGTGCAAGGCATTACTTTTTATCTAACCGGTTCATTGACTCAATTTGAAAGCCAGCTAATCGCTCCTGAATATCTATCAAATCGCCGCGAAACCTGCTATCGCCATTTAGCGCGCTTAATGGGGCAGTACAAATGGGCAAAGCCATTAACGCCTGAATTATTTGAATCTTTGGAAAATAGAAGTTCAGATTTTTTCGACAAACACTATCGAGAGCATATGACCTGCGCAACATGCAGTGCGTTAGTGTGTGCATCGACGGATAAAATCTCAGCCTGCTCACGCCTAGAGGCCATCGCTAGATAAATAAAAAAGCCCTCAATAAGAGGGCTGGACCGAATAGTTGATGTGATGTTGGAGATGATGTTACTGGTCCAAAAACTGCAATTTGAGGGAAACTCTTCTCTATACTTTGAACTGTCTCAGTGTTGATGATATATCGGTGGCTAGTGCTTGTAGCTGCTGTCCGGCTATCTCTATTTGCTGAGCGCCTAACGCTGATTCATCAAATGCCTCTCTGATGTTTTCGATATTTTGATGTACGGTATTGACGACCACACTCTGCTGCTCGGTCGCTGAGGCTATCTGAGTATTCATATCTGCGACCACATCGATGTCAGCACTGATGTCACCAAAAGCTTCGGCGGTGAGTTTGGCTTGCTGTACACTGGAATCCGCTTTTTGTCTGCCTAAGTCTATGGTCTTAACGGCCTCATCAACTTGAGTTTGCATACCGAGAATCATACGTTCAATATCTTGAGTCGACTGCTGTGTTCGCATTGCTAGGGTGCGTACCTCATCTGCGACAACGGCAAAACCACGACCATGCTCACCGGCTCTGGCAGCTTCAATAGCAGCATTGAGTGCCAATAGATTGGTCTGATCTGCAATCGACTTGATAACATCTAAAATATTGTTGATGTCGAGTGCTTCCTGCTTAAGGCCATTCATCGCATTGACTATCTGATGGACTGTGTCTGACAGTTCATTGATAAAGGTGATGTTGTCCTCCACCAATGTATTGCCTTTCAATGCTCGGTCTTGAACGGTTAGTACAGACTTGGCCGCATCGGCGGCATTACGGGCAACATCTGTTATGGTGGCACTCATCTCGTGGATAGCGGTTGCTACCTGATGATTCTCATGCTGATGTTGGGTCAGAAGTTCTCGCGAACGGCTAGTAATCACCGACATCTCACCGGTAGCACTATCGAGCACGGTTTGACTTTGCTGCATTTCGATGACGATCCGTCGCACCTTTTCCGCAAACTGATTAAAGCCCACGGCTAATTGAGCTAGCTCATCTTTACTCGATACTTCGAGTCTGACGGTGAGGTCACCATCTCCTTGAGCTATCTCTTCCATCGCGAGAGTGGTTGCATTTAATGGGCGGGTAATTGAACGAATGATTAACATCGATGCGATAAAAATCATGCTTAATAGCAGACCGAAAAATATCACTTTGTCTTTAATGAGTTGACTAAATTCTGCATTGATATCGTCGGTATAGACACCCGTTGCTAATATCCACCCCCAAGGTTTATATAGCTTCACAAAGCTAAGCTTAGGTTCGGGAGTGCTGGAGCCCGTTTTAGTCCAAACATAATCGACATAACCTTCACCATATTGTCGTATCACGTCAAGGAAGGCGACATAGACTTTTTTGCCGTTAGGGTCAGTAAAGTTAATCAGGTTGTTGCCGACATCTTTTTGGCTGGTGCCATGGGCCAATTGTGTCGCCTCAGTGTCAAATATCCAAAGGTAGTTTTGGCCTCGATATCTCATGGCTGAGATCTCTGATTTCACCATTTCCTGCGCCTGTAACAGTGTTAACTCATTTCGGTCTACAGATCCTTGAGCTCGTTGAAGTAGCGATAGTCCAGAATTGAGGACACTGCTAATTTCAGCTTGTCGTTGTATTAGCATGCGTGATTTTTGGTTAAAGGATTCATATCCAGAGCTTACGATAAACGCAAACACAATGAAGATTAACAGTAGCCAGATCCTTTGTACGATAGAGAGGCGATTTAACATTATTTTTCCGAGTCAGAGTCTATGATTGTTTAGGATTTTCTAAACAGTTGCCCTATATTGTTTTTTATTTGTATGTTTTATGTTGTGATGACTGCCGCGAATAATTTTTCTGAGTTTATCTAGCAGTGTGATTACACAGGTTTTATTTTAAATAGAAAAAAGCCCTCTGGGAGAGGGCTGGACCTAAATGTAGGTGTGATGTTTGAGCAGATGAAACCGGTCCTAAAATCCCTATCTATGGCAATTGATAAACCTATTGCAACGAGCTTCAACTCACCATAGACAGCGTAATCTTGGCTAGAAGTAATAGCCGAAGTTGATATTAACGCGCTTGTCCCAATCATCGCCCATTTCAGGTAAACCAACATGGTCGTTATTGGCGGTTGAGAAGGTCATGTTCTTACCCATGATAAAATCGACCATGGTGTAAGTCGGACCCGCAGCAATGGCGCACCCTGTCACGTTTTGTAAGCTGTTGTCGTAATCATCGTCGTCAACATCCGGTGTCATTAGGCCAAAATCGTTATAGCATTTCACGCTGCCCCAATCGGTGTTGAATGTCTTGGCGATGTTTGCGCTGTATGACTGACCTTTAGAAGCAATTTCGTACTGCCAACTAACGACTGAAACGCCAATCTTGTTCGGGTCTTCTGCATCTGCCGCATCATATTCATACTGCAATGCTTGTAGCTGTAAATTCCAATCATTGAAGCTAGAGTCTAAGTGCACAGCCACAGCGTAGCGATCGCCATTATTGCCCGTTTTGCTGTTATAGATCTGCCCAAACTGAGCTGAGCCACCTAGGGTTGTAAAGCCGCCATTATGCTCAAATGTATAGCTTTGACGCACGTTAACTTGATTGGTTTCTTCGTTGTTATACTCGGTGCCGTTGATGGTGCCGGTATATAGGTCTGTGGCGTAACGTTTATTTTCGCTTGGGCCGTACTCTGGATTCTTGTAGAAGGCCAGATCGGTATGCCAAGCATCTTTTTCGAAAGTGGCTTTAACACCAACATCATGGTCATCTTCAAAGCCTAAGTAATAGGGTAGGCCGAACCAAAAGCTGTTGGAGATAAATTCAGCATTACCAAAAGGCACCTTGTTGATACCAAACTGTAGCTGCCAGTTAGGGTCAATATCGTAAAAGGCGTAGCCATACTTTATGTAGTTGGTATCAGAGGTAAAGCGATACTCGGCAGCTAAGCCCCAATCGCCTTTCTTACCATTAAATTTAAGCGCCGCCATATCAAAGGTTAAATCGCCGCCTTTATCTTTTGATGCTTCGTTGTAATCTTTATAGCCGTAGTTTACGCGCACGGCTCCGCCAATATTGATACCGTCTGCTTGCTCTTCGGCAAAAGCGCTGGTGCCAGAAAGTGCAATCATAGTTGCCACTGCTGACAACATAAATTGAGTGGTCTTTTTCATCATCATTACCTTTTGTTTTGCTTATCTATCTAGCGACTTCGTGTTGGTGTTCTTGCTCATCAACAATTGTGTTTATCTTCACTGGGTATGGGATGACTTCAATGCCTTCTAAGTGATAGCCGGTTTTAGCAAACCCAGCTTGGGCATTTTTCACCGTCAATGTGCCCGCGATATACATAGGTTGCTGTAAATCAGGGATTGCTACGGGAACGTCAAAAGCAACATGGATCAATTGATTCGACGGTGACGGCGGCTTATGAAAGCAAGCACCTTGCTGCGGTGTTAGCAGAAAGTTTTTAACGTAACCGCTATTTTTTCCATCCAGCGGTACCACAAAACCAGGAATAATCACCTTCTTGCCGTCTAGGGCTAGATTGACATTGGTTTCAACTGGCAGGTTGGCGGCGCCGGGTGCCAAGTTGTGCCACATGATTGATACGGCCTCTTCTGCTAGAAGGGAGGAGCTAAACAGTAAACTAAACGCCAGGATAAGATTTTTCATAGTGTATAAGGAGGCCAAGGATACTTGGCCTCACGCTCTATTGTGGGTTAAGTACGATTACTTAGATTTTTGAACGACATCCCAGCCATAACCACCGTTGCCAGAACGCACTAACTTAGAGTTGGTGTAGGGGATGAAATCAAACATCAGTTGCTCACCTGGACCTACATCTTGTGGCCACTGGTACTTAAAGGTCGAGAACTTGCCATCTAATGGGAACCAGTACATGTAGATCAAATCTTGGTCATCATAGGTGTTCGGTGTGTAGTGCATCGCTTTACTTGGGATTTCAATATAATCTTTAGGTCCAAATGGTTGCATACGCTCTTGTGCCCAAGTAAGACCTTGACCACTTATGCCGTAGTAACACTCCATTTCGCGATGGTAATGAGGCGCTGCAGTACCCGGTGCTACACGCACTAAACCAATAACTGTTGGTTCATCGTTTAGCTCTTTCCAGCACATACCAACTTCAGTCGCGCTGGCTCCGCCTGCAGGGCAAGGGATTAGGTTGCTTGGATCATCTACACGCCAAGTTAACCAGCCAGAGTCATTTGCGCCTTTACCGCCATGATCGTTTGACTTGATGTTATAAATATCTTTCTCGCCAGACTGTAGCTCTTTGAGGTAAGCCATCGCTTGCTCTTGCTTACATACCATCGGCATGACTTTCGTTGGCGCATTGATGGTAGACAGCGTTGGTCTTTCATTGTGCCAAGGTTGGTCGGCTGGCTTGTCGCCGGCAACGGCGCAACCCGTCACTAAAATTGCAGAAACTGCGAGTAACTTTTTCATCATCTATCCCTTATATTTTTTAGGTTTTTCAGTTTTTATTGCTTAAATTTTGGAAAATCAAAGTTGTGGCAATCCATGCAGATGGCTTGCTTCGGTGTATGTTCACCGTGACACTCCATACAAGGGGCTTCTTGGCCGTAATGCATGCTGTCATGGGGGTTTTGTCTCGCCTCATCGCCCTCACGTTTTGTCTGCTGCGCCAGCTCGCTCATGTCATGGCATTGCAGGCAAGAATCATCAGACGGGAAAGATTTCATGCCTTGGTCATGACAGGTTTTACAGCCTGAGTCGTAGACCATTTCATGGTAATCACGTTGGTCACGTGCCTGTGCTGAAAGTGCAATACAAGCGCCAAGGACGAGTAAAAGTAATGTGTTAACTGTCTTCATCGAAAAATTCCTTATGCCTTCATGATTGAACGGGCGGCAGTAACGCCAAATGCCATACACTCTGGTGTTGAACAACCACCGAGTCGGCTGACACCATGAACACCACCGGATACTTCACCTGCGGCATAAAGCCCTGGGATTTTTTCGCCTGATTTAGCGGCAATCACTTCTGCTTTGGTATTGATTTGAATACCGCCTTGGCAGTAATGCACTTTTGGCCATAAACGCTGCACGATAAAAGGCGCAGTAAGGTAGATGCCGGTGCTCATGTTCATGCGCTTGCCAAACTGAGGGTCTTCACCTGCTTTTACGTAGATGTTCCAATCTTCTATTTGTTTCTTAAGTGCTGTGAGCGGCAGGTCGAAATGCTTAGCAATGGCGTCGACACTGTCAAATTCCCAGGCAACGTTATATTTCAATACGTTGTGCATTGAAGGGTCTTTCATTGCTTCATGCTTAGGCGCAATTAACAGTGCAGGGTTAGGCTTACCCTCTTTATCACGACGCAGCACTTCTAAATCAGCACGGGTCTTACGGTCAGCTGTTTCATTCATAAAGCGTTGACCGGTATTGCGGTCAATGGCGATAGAGTGTGGGAAGTTATAGAGTGAGAACCCTGCGCCGTAACCAAAACCACCTTCGTCAGGTGATGCCCAAGGGCCTGATTGAATAAAGCTCAAATGCACTGGCATCGCGCCTTCGGCGAGCATAGCGATTAGGCCATCACCTGTAGCACCTCGTGCATTGGTACAACCGACATCAGCACCAAGGTTAGGATCGAGTGCTTGACGGAAACTGACGTTGGCACCGAATCCACCCGTCGCTATTAACACGCCTTTTTCTGCTTTTACATTGATGAGCTCGCCTGACTCTTCATGGCCGAAGTGATAGCCACGGCGCACTTGAATACCGAGTACGGTGCCATCTTTTGCCGTGATGAGATGTTCAAATTTATGACGGATTTTGGTTTTAACACCATAACTACGGGCTGTTTTGAGCATAGGGCGAATAAAGCCTGAGCCACTACGTTCAACCACTTGATGGCTACGGGTGGCACTGGTGCCACCCGTGTTGATGATGTGGTCGCGGTAAACACAGCCGCAATCTTTAGTGAGTTGGTAAATATAAGGTCCAAGCTCGGCGCTGTGGGTAAGCAGTTCTTCGCTAGCATAACCGCGCCCTGATTTAAGTTGGTCTTGAACCATGAGTTCAGCGCTATCTTCAATACCCAATTGCTTTTGCAAATCGGTATTTGCGAAACAGGCTTGGCCAGCATTCAGTGTACTGTTACCACCGTATACGCCGAGCTTTTCAAATATGACGATATCTTTGGCGCCTAATTTACCGGCTTCGACTGCGGCGGCAAGTCCTGCGAAACCAGAACCCACGATAACGATTTCATGTGTTTCATCCCATTTTACATCGGAAGAATTTGCGCTAACGGTAAGTGGCGCGAATGCACCAACAGCTGCAGCTCCAGCGCCTAACTTTAAAAACGAACGTCTTGTTTGCATATTTTAATCTCCAATTAACTTGGGCTAACAATATGCTTCTGCTTGTAAGTCAATGATGCGCGAAATCACATTTTGTATTAGGTAGTAAAGTTTTTTGTGGCGTTGTTCAAGAAAATGTTTCTTTTATGTATCTAATTGGTGAGAGCAGAATAATATAGATGCTGAAATAGTATTTATAGGTTTAAATAATGCGTTGTCCCAGTAGTCATTGTGACGCGATCAGGTGTAATCAATTACTCGATGTCGCGGAGGATTTAATTGATAAACAAGGGGTTGTGTCTTTTAGGTTCGCACAGATAGCCAAAGGTGCAGAGTGCTCAACCAATACCTTATATAAATATTTTGAATCTAAAGAAGATGTACTAGTGTGTTTATTTTTAAGAAATACAATATCGAGCCAAATACCGACTTTTATAAAAGAAAATCCTGACTTAACTATTAATGAGCGTTCAGTGCTGGCGATACTATTTACCTTTGAAGTTGTGAAGAGAAGCCCAATCTTTAACATTTTGCGAGTGGTATCAATTAATAGTATGTTCTGGCAATTAGCCAGCTCTGATAAAATTGAAGTATTAAAAAATAGAGTTAATTTGTTTTGGAGTCGTATTAAACGCCCATTAGAAGATGCGGTTGTATCAGGTGACTTGCAAGCAACCGAAACTGATATTAAGGATCTCAGCCAAGCGTTGTATTTTTTCCTTGCGGGTATCACCTCTTCCTTCGAAAGTAAGTTGATGGATGAGCAGTATTTTACCGCGGAAGATATGCTTGGTCATCGACATATCAGCCGTTTAATGAATCGCTACCAATGGCGAAAGCCTATAAGCCAAGAGATGATGCTGGGATTATCGTCGCGGATCTGCGACTTTCTCGATAAAGGGCATGGCAATATTCGAAGCTGTGAAAATTGCTTAGCGATAGGGAAAAAATCCGATTGCAGGGAGTAAGGTCACTAATCAATCGTTGATGTTGTAAAAGCGCGCCTATCCCTAGTTGCAAGTGTCCATTATTACCAGCGCTTAAAATGCTGAATAAATTAATGCTAGCCCGCGTTTTACTTGACTTTTTTGTGACCACTGCATAGTCTGCTCAGTCAGTATTCAAGGTGGTATGCAATGCAAATAAACTATAATTTAAAACCTGCGTTAGAGCGCCGTACTGAGCAATTCCAACCAACCACCAATGTTGGCTTTGGAAACCTCAGAACTGACCATATGTTTTTAATGGATTATCGCGATGGTGAGTGGTGTGATCCTAGGGTTGTGCCATACGGTCCATTTCAAGTCGCGCCTGGTGCAATCGCATTGCATTATGGCCAATCTGTGTTTGAAGGTGCAAAAGCATTTCAACATGAAGATGGCGAAATCTACACCTTTCGCATTGATAAAAACGCCGAACGCTTAAACCGTTCAGCGGATATTATCTGTATCCCGGCGATCCCTGAAGCAACGCAAATCGAAGCTATTAATGCGCTCATTGATGTCGACAGACTGTGGTTCCCAATGCAGGAAGACGCCTGTCTTTATATTCGACCTTTTGTGTTTGCCACTGAAGACCGGTTATCGGTAAGCCCAAGCGAAGAATATACTTTCTGTGTGATGTTGAGCCCAAGTGGTCCTTATTACAGCGACGGTTTTGATAAAGCGATTCGTTTGCTGATCAGTGAGCGCTTCCATCGTGCTGTCTCAGGTGGCACGGGCGCTTCTAAAGCCGCGGGTAACTATGCCGCGTCATTAAAAGCGGGTAAAGCTGCGGCGGAATATGGCGCTGCGCAAGTGCTTTATTTAGATGCTAACAACAAGCAAATTGAAGAAGTGGGTGCGATGAACCACTTCCATGTGCTTAAAGATGGCAGCATCATTATTCCTACGTTTACAGATACCATTTTGAAGTCTATTACATCGCAGTCAATTCTCGATTTAAGTGAATTACTGGGGTGTGATGTTCGACAAGAAACGGTCATGCTAGATAAATTTATTGCAGATATTGAGTCTGGCGAAATTATTGAAGCGGGTGGTTTTGGTACTGCAGCGGTAGTATCGCCTGTAGGCTCTTATATATTTGAAGATAACCGCATTGTTACCGTCGGTGATGGTAATGTGGGTGAGCATACTAAGCGTATCTACAATGTGCTGACAGAGATCCAAAAGGGCCATATAGAAGGACCTGAAGGCTGGGTAAAACTGGTTGAACGACGGGCGTAATACTTCTGTCGGTATTCAAAATGAAAAGCTCCCATTGGGAGCTTTTTTATGACTATTTTTTATCGCTAACTCAATGCATAGCTGTCTTATTCAATATCGCTCAGTGCAGAGCGCTTCTCCATCCCCTTAAAAAGACGGTCTGCAGAGCTTTGAGCTTCTGCTGAAACATCACATCTTATGGCTCTGTCTTATAATCGAAAGCTGGTATTAATGCGTACAGCTTGGCGTGCACTGTTTTGCGCCGTTGGATAAAACTGTTGATTAGACACCTCAGCCATAATCGCTTTATCTAAAAGCGCTCCGGTGGTGTTATTGATGATCTCTAGTTGACGCATCTGTCCCTCATTATCGACCACGAAAGAGATCTGGTAACTAGTTTCTGCAAATTCGACATTACTTGCTGAGGCTTTAGCGAGGCTTTTACGCCAATTAATTAGCTTATCTTTTGTGACCCAATAATGGGCAAAGTTGGTGCTATCAAGATCGAGAACCCTAACGTCTTGTTGCTTCGTGGTGGTGTTGGTGCAGCCTAGCAATGACCCCGACAATAATAGCAAACACGTCAAAGAGGCATTTTTAAAATGGAACCAAGTTATCGGCATTTAATGTACCCCGGTAGAAACAAGTGTTAACAAGCTGTTAATTTCGGTGTTAATATATAGGTCGAACGTACTGCTGTCTAGGTGTTGGGCTCAAGGGTTTGACTGATTTTTAATAAAATGAGATGAGCAATATTATTTAAGTGATTAATGGACTTTAAGTAGCTGACATTACTTATAAAAAGCGATTGTGAATATTACCCATTATTAAATGAATTATTTATGATGCTAATAGAGGTAAGAGGCAACTTTAGCGAAGGGCGACTTTGGGAGCTGGATTGGATAACCATGGCTAGCGTAGATCAAGCAATAAAAAGGCGCACCGTTAGTGCGCCTTTATTCAAATGTTCAATCGCTTACTCTGCTGGCTTTTTCTCTGCAATTTGTTCCGTTGGCGCGCCATGTTTTATCATTAGCTGGTGGATCTCTTCATCTTTTTCTAGCCAGAGCCGGTTTAACCAGCGCTGAAACTCGACACGATAACTCGCCTCAGAGAAGTAGCGCTTATTATCAACTTCAGGTACAGGAAGGATTTTGATCCGCACCACAATTTTTTTCAAACGACCATGCATCACTTCATGCAAAGCATCTTTCTTAAACACTTCAGGATAAAGTACAGTCACGTTCAGCACGTTAGTAAACTGCTCTCCCATCGCTGATAAAGCGAAAGCAATACCGCCTGCTTTTGGGCGTAATAAATAGCGATAAGGTGAGTCTTGGCGTCTATGTTTTTCTTCGGTAAAGCGACTGCCTTCGACATAGTTGATAATCGAGGTCGGCATAAAACGAAACTTTCTACAGGCTTTACGGGTGCTCTCTAAATCCTTACCTTTTAACTTCGGGTTTTTCTTCAACTTAGCAGGGCTGGTTCGACTCATAAAAGGCATATCAAGTGCCCAACAACCTAAACCAAGAAAGGGCACATACATGAGTTCACGCTTCAAAAAGAACTTAAGCATGGGAATATGGTTACGCAGTACATAAGTTTGCACTGCAATATCAAAACCACTTAAATGGTTACTAATAAGCAGGTACCAGCTTTTCTTATCGAGGTTGTCTAAGCCTTCAACATCCCATTCCATATCGGCCAACAGCATAAGAATACCGCCATTACAGGTAGCCCATCCCCACATAAAACGGTTCATTAGACGCGTGAGTAACACGCGTCCAGCTGTAAAAGGAACCACCAGTTTTATGATCCCGCCCAGTGAGATCAGTGAGGTCCACACAATGGTGTTGATGATCAGTAATGTGGTACTCATAAAATATAAAAATGAGCCGGGTAAAAAATTTAACATCTTGCGCTAAGCCTCTTCTCTGGTTGTTTTCACTTGTGCTAACTCAGTAAGCACTTGATCTTTCTGCTGCCAAATTTGATTCAGCTGGTTTTGGAATTCAATCTTAAACTCACGATCTTTAATATAATCACCACGCAGTGATTCGCCAATTTCGCGCACTTGAATATGCACTTTGACCTCTTTAAGTTGCCCACTAATAAATTCCCAATAAGTAGGCACTTTGTCAGGGTAGCAAATAGAAACATCAACCAACTTATGAATATGGTCGCCCATTGCTGATAGCGCAAACGCCATACCGCCTGCTTTTGGCTTGAGCAAGTGGGTGAAAGGCGAGTTTTGTTTCTGATGTTTAGCGGGGTGAAAGCGTGTGCCCTCAACAAAGTTCATCACACTCACTGGCTTACTTTTAAACTTAGCGCAGGCTTTACGTGTTATCTCAATATCTTTACCGCGTAACTTCGGATTTTTACGTAGCTGTGCAGTGCTATAACGACGCATAAAAGGAAAATCGAGCGCCCACCAAGCGAGTCCTAAAACTGGAACGAAGATTAATTGCTGTTTCAGGAAAAATTTAAGAAAAGGAATTTTGCCATTTAACACCCGTTGTAAAATAAGAATATCGACCCAAGATTGGTGGTTGGCAATCACCATATACCACTCTTTTGGTGATAATTGTGCATCACCTTGAACATCAATGTTGACGGGATGGAAAATGTCTTCAACTACCCCATTGCAACGGATCCATGAGCTGGCACAGAAATCGAGGAAATAAGTACAAGCGGTACGCGTAAAAGTGAGAGGAATTAGCTTGAAAATACTGACCACTAAAATGGGAGTAACCCAAAATGCAGTATTAATGATGTAAAAGAAGAACGCTAAACTTCCCGTAATGCGTGACACAATTGCGCCCATTGAGGACCCCAGGATAAAAAACGGAGACCTATAGTACTCGTTGTAGTGGTTTGTCTCAATCTAGATGTTAATTTTTGCCGAAAAAACCAACAAGTAAGGTGTTTTAGCCTATCTGTTGTCGCTGTATTCTCACTTTGTTGATCTAAGCATGATTCAGTTAAGCATTGCTCAGCTTAGTACTGTTTTAAGCTTGTTAATAATCGGTCTATGGCGCGGTAACCTAATGCTTGCGCAATATGGGCCCGCGATACGTCTTGTTCCTGCTGCAGATCTGCAATCGTGCGGGCGACACGTTGCAGTCGATGGTAACTGCGGACCGATAAACCTAATCGATTGACACTCTCCTCTAGAAACAACAGATCTGCCGCACTAAACCTAGCCTCATTCTTTAATTGTTTACCGCTTAGTTCACTGTTGAGTGTGCCCGAACGTGCTAATTGAACCTCTCTGGCTGCATGCACGCGTTGGGCGATGGTTGCACTGGTTTCTGCGTGAGTATTACTACTGTTTAGTGCGCCTAAAGGGAGTTTAGGGACATCAATGGTTAAGTCAAAACGGTCGAGAAAAGGCCCTGAAAGTTTAGATAAGTAACGGATAATCTGCTCGTTACTCGCTCTGGCATTATTAACATCGCCACAGGGGCTCGGGTTCATTGCGGCCACCAGCTGAAATCGACATAAAAAATTGAGCTTGGCCGCGGCTCGCGAAATACTCACTTCTCCGGTCTCCATCGGCTCACGCAGGCAATCGAGCACTTTGCGCGGAAACTCAGCCACTTCATCTAAAAATAGTACCCCGCGATGGGCGAGGGAGATCTCGCCCGGTTTTGGCATTGCACCACCGCCAACCAATGAAATGGCTGAGCTTGTATGGTGCGGGCTTCTAAAAGGACGTTGAAAGAATTGTTGTCGTTGCATATTTTGTCCTGCAACCGAGTGGATTGAAGCAACTTCAAGCGCCTCTTCATAACTGAGTGGCGGTAAAAGCTGCATCATCCGACTCGCCAACATGGTTTTGCCAGTCCCTGGTGGGCCGAGCATCAGCAAATTGTGGTTGCCCGCCGCCGCTATCTCTAGCGCTTGCTTAGCGTGTTGTTGACCAATCACCTCGCTGAGGCAGTTGTTGCTGGGCTCGCCGGTGTTGGATGTCGGCGTTATCCATTCTAGGCCAAAATCGATGCTGGGTAACTCCGACTGTCCATGCAGGTAAGCGGCTAATGATTGCAGATGAGTAGCAAAAAACACTTTATCAAAACCGACCAATTCGGCATCGGCACGATTATCAATCGGCAGTATTATGCGGTTGTTTGCTTTGCTGGCCGCAACAATCACTGGCAGTATTCCTTGGCAATAGCGCACATGGCCAGAGAGGGCGAGTTCACCGACAAATTCATGTTGTTCAATCGATTTTAGCGGGATCTGTTTTGAGGCGGCGAGAATGCCAATCGCAATGGGCAGATCATAGCGGCCACCCTGTTTAGGCAGATCTGCTGGGGCTAAATTGACGGTAATGCGCCGCATTGGGAACTCGAATCCCGCATTTATCAGCGCGCTGCGCACGCGTTCTTTTGCTTCTTTGACGGAGGCTTCGGGGAGTCCAACTAATGAAAAGGCGGGTAAGCCATTACTTAAATGGACTTCTACGGTGACCAGAGGGGCGTCGACGCCGCAGCTTGCGCGGGTTGCAACACAGGCGAGTGCCATAAACAAATCCTTTTGTTTTAGTGGTGGATAGTCCTAAATTCCAATGTGGGCTGAGGTAAGTTTAGCTAAGGTTATGAATTTTTGGGTTTTGAATTTATTTTAGATTTGAGTTTCATTTTGGGTTTACAGATAAAGGCATCAAGCTGCGCTTGACCAAGGTCGTGGCGCTTCGCCCACATTTCTACGGCATCAGGCTACGCCTGACTAACGTCGTGGCGCTTCGCTTACATTTCTACTGCATCAGGCTGCGCCTGACTAACGTCGTGGCGCTTCGCCCACACCAGAGCCAAGGGGTAAAGCGCTTGTACCCCTTGGCAATCCCTCAGCGCCCCGGCGAAATTTCTGAAAAACGAAATTTCCAACGGGGGAGATCGGTGTCAGTGAGTTGAGTGCTTAGGTTTATGAGTAGTGTTTTATGTTGGAGTTGTGAAAGATAATTAGCTGGGTCAGAGTAAACTATTACTAAATAGACACTCTGGTGCTAGAAGCTCCCGCTTTTCAAACCCTAGTGTAGATGCGGCCGTGACCGTCCATGACATGGACGTCATGGCCGAGCTTCCATGGATGGACTTGTAGCGTGTCACGGCTGTGTCTGCACATGCGCTGGCCGCAGGCCATTGGAACCACAGATACATCAAGTTGCTGTGTAACTACAAAATTTAGTTCAGAGTAAAACAACTCAATCTTTGCTTTTCGGTGATACCTCCAAAGCTAAACAATTGCGCTTTTATAACCCAGTGTAGATATGGCTGAGGCCTTTGATGGCATGGATGCCATCGTAGAGCTTACTGGGCCAATTCTGTTCCAGACAGAATTTGGCATTTCCTCCATCCATGGAGGTCAGATGGACTTGCAGCGAGCCTCCGGCATGTCTGCACATGCGATCACGACATTGGCACCACAGATATTCGAGCATCATGGCGCGCTTGGCGAGTGTAGGTCGATAACGGGTGTTTAATCAGGCAGAGTGAAGCAGAGTTTGTTGTGCCACATCCATTTACTGGCGGAAGGTACCGGTCATGATGAGTTGCCTTTATTATCAATTACGGCACTATAAGGTGTGATTAAGGAGAATCAATCCATGGAAGAAAATTCGCTTTCTCAATGTGATGCGCAGCAACGTGTTGATCAAATTCATGCATTCCAACAAGAGATGGATGAGTTGGAAAATGATAACGTTATTGAAATTTCAGCTGAACAGAAAAATAGGCTCAGTGGCTACCACCAGCAATTATTGCAACGCCTATCAGATACCTATGATGTTGACACTAGTCGCCAATCTAAACAGCTATCTTTAGGGATGAGAATTGCCTCCATGCTCGGTGCGCTGGCAATGGCCACCAGCATCTTCTTTCTGTTCTATCAGTTCTGGGGCTACCTAAATACTGCGGTTCAAGTCAGCATTTTAGTGATAGCTCCCATCCTACTGTTCATAGTGTCATTGAAACTGGCTCAAGCAGAGAAAAGTGCTTATTACTCAAAAATTGCCGCCTTGGTAAGCCTTGCGTGCTTTGTGCTTAACCTTTCTATGTTGGGGCAGATATTTAATATTACGCCGTCACCTAATGCCTTTGCTGTGTGGGCTGCTTTTAGCTTTTTGCTGGCTTATGCGTGTAATGCGCGCTTGTTGCTGTTCTTTGGCATCGTCAGCCTCAGTGGTTTTATTGCGATGAAAGTGGGCAGTTGGTCCGGTATGTATTGGATAAACTTTGGTGAAAGGCCAGAGAACTTTCTACTGCCTAGTTTACTTATCTTCCTCTTACCTCATTTTAGCGATCATCGACGTTTCAGTGGCTTTGCTTCGATTTATAACGTGATGGCAATGATCATGCTGTTTCTACCGATCCTAATCTTGTCTAATTGGGGCGAAATAAGCTATTTAAGCTGGTCACCGGAGATGGTAGAAGGCTGTTATCAACTGACAGGGTTTGCGCTCTCGGTGGCTGCTATTTGGTTTGGGGTTAAGCGCCAATGGGGCGAGGTGACCAATACCGGTAATGTGTTCTTTATTTTATTCCTCTACACCAAGTTCTTTGACTGGTGGTGGGATTGGATGCCGAAATATATATTCTTTTTCATTCTGGGCTTGTCAGCCCTGCTGGCACTGATGGTGTTTAAGCGAGTTCGTTTAAGTGACTTAAGCAAAGGAGCCACGTAATGAAAAAGTTCTTATTGATTGGTTTAGTGATACTTATTGGCAGTAATGCCATAGCGCTAAGTGGTGTGGCATATAACCGTATCGGCGTGGTGACATCAGAGTTAACACTGACTGAAAGAGAGCTAGGTTTACCTTATAACAGCGGCATGAATAAAGAGAATTCAGGCATTTTACTTGGTATGAATTGGCGCACTGCAACAAGGGTTGAAAACGCTTACAACGGCTATAACTCACACGAGGCCGAGGTGACTCAAGCACAGTTGTTAGCTCTTGGTTTTGAGGTGCCTGACAACGAGTACTACGGCGCGCAGTCACGTCAATTGTATTGGGCATTAGAGTTTGATGGAGCGTTACACACTGCTGAAATTACCAAAGCAGAGTTACGTTATCAGGCTGCACTCGAAACCTATACCCAGCAGCCTAATGAGAACAATCTTCGCTTAAAGGATGACTCTCTTGTTAGCTTGAAAAAGGAGAAGCTAACCAATAGTCGGCTATTTTTTGTTAAAGCAGCCTTGGACTATGAGTCTTTAGCCGCTGAGTTTTCTGGCCAAGATAATATGCTGTTTGTTAAGGGGCTAGCCAAGCCTTATTACAACGTTAATAACAACAGTTACCGCTTATTACTAAGAGAGTTATTGGTCAGTAACATTATGGTGCCACTGGAGTATTCCGAGGATCTGTCGGGCTTAAGCAGATTGGGTTACCAAGATATTACTGCGCCGCGTTATACGGTGGATATTAAATGGGGCAGTCGTTTGGAACCATGGATAACTAACGTGACGAACAAACAATTGGGGTCAGAGTAGACTTTACTAAATAGACACTCTGGTGCTAGAAGATCCCGCTTTTCAAATCGAGTGTAGATACGGCAGTGTCTGCACATGCGATCAAAACATTGGTACCACAAATATATTGAGTTGCGAAATAATGACGAAAATTAGCTTTATTTCAGACAAAAAAATCCCCCGAACAGAGGTCCGAGGGTAAAGGTACTTGGAGGATGGAAAAGGTTAAGCAATCATTAGCTTGGTTAGCTTCAAAGGCTTATGTACTTGGGCTGTACTGCCACGCTAATGCATACTTGATTATCTATACGGTAGGAATTGAAGATGGGATCGCTTTTTTTAAATAAAATTTTTGGGCAGAGTAGAATTAATAAATCTTGGCCTTTCAGCGATGACTCCAACGCCAAACTATTTCACTGTTCTAACCCCGTATTAATGTAGCTATGGCCAATTCCGGTCATAGCTATTGGCAGCCAAGGTTGATCTATCTTTAGCTTTCTAGCTCCGGCGTAAGGGTACGCTTTCTATAAGACTCTTCGATTGCAATCAATACTGCGAGTAAACAAGCAGTCACGATTAAAACGAAACAGTAAGGAAGAAACTGCATATATACCGCTCCCATAGCAATAGTATTCATAAAAGACATGGTAAATATCAGTACTGCCAATATCAGTGCCGTTCCGAATGCTCCTAAGATGAGAAACAGGCGTGAAATGGTTAACACTAATCCGAGGTTTTTAGTTTCTAGTTTTTTAAAAGGTTTCATTGGCTATCTTCCATTGAATACTGCTTCAGCATAAAATAACGTTCTGGGCTGCCGGAAAATCCGGGGACGGTTCCGACAATATCAAAACCAAGTTTTTTATAAAATACAGGGGCTTGAAAAGATAAGGTGTCTAATTGCGCCGTTAAACATCCGCGTTTTTTAGCTTCTATCTCTGCTTGATCCATTAACTGACGCCCAAGCCCTGTGCCTCTTGCTTGTTTACTTACCCAAACCACTTCGATGAGAAAGTTTCGATAAATGCTTCGTCCGGAAACGCCGCCGATGATGTTGTCATCTTCATCTCGGGCGATAACTGAAAGAGGGACCGTTTCTTCTGGCCCCATATGCTCGTATTTGTGCTGTTTAAGCCCCTCGATAAGCGTATCAAAAACCGCCTTATCTTCTTTATTTATGACTTCAATTTTCATTTTTGACCTATAAGTCCGTTTGTTAGTCATTCCAATCACTGCTGGAACATGTAGTTGAGAGTGCTGTTAAAAGTGCCATGGTGAGCGCTATATACCCGCTCTGGAGATCGTAACACTTAGCGGCGTGATCCCTCTGGCTAGATTGCGCCGATTAACTTATCACTCTTAAGTCACTGTTGTAAAATGACTAATAGCAGTGAGACTCTTCCCTATCTGTATATACGCAGGCCATTGGAGCCATAGATGCATTAAATAAATCGACAACATTAAAGGACGCTGGCGCCGTGGATAACTAACGTGACTCGGGACTAGAGAGCGGATGGCGTATTCATAATCGTGCTTATATTTGTTTTGATGTTCGAAAACAGCACCGCTGATGCCTGAAAAAAACTATCATAGGCCAAGTCAGTTTTGGTATGTGAGAAGGTAACGGGTGAAACAGCTAGATTTCAATTTATTGCGAGTGTTAGAGGTGTTGCTCGAAGAGCAAAGTGTTACCGCTGCTGCGTCGAGGCTGCACCTGAGTCAATCTGCGGTCAGTAAACAGTTGAGCAAGTTACGCGAAACTTTCGATGATCAATTGTTTGATCGCACTGCTTATGGCCTAAAAGCAACACCACGAGCATTAGAGTTAGCCCCAGAGCTGCGCGAAGTGTTGCAAAGGCTAGATCAATTTACTCGTCCAAATACCTTTGAACCCGCCGAGAGCCGACGCCGTTTTCGAATCAACTTGGTTGAAACTGCCTATTCGCTCACATTTCCCTACTTTATGCCTCAGTTACTTGAACAAGCGCCACAAGTGAGTCTCAATTGTCAAACATGGTCACTGGATAGCTTAGATAAGCTATTACGCTGCGAAATTGACATGGGCATTATTTGCCGCGAGTGGGATAACCGTTCTTTGTTACATATGAATCACTTACCCGAAGAGTTAGGCTATGCAGAATTGATCCGGGACTATCCTGTATGTTTGGTGAGAAATGAGCATCCGCTATTAAATGAGCCTTGGAATATAGAGACTTTTCTAAAGTATCGTCATTTACAGGTTACGTTTGGCGGGCTTGAGCACTGGCTGTTGGATGATGTATTGCGTTTAAAGTATTTGCATCGAGATATAGCGGTTAACATGACTGACTTTAATAGTGCAATGGGCCTGTGTGAGAGCAGTGATTTGATTTTATGTGCGCCTAAAAAATATGCGACTAAAATGGCAGCAGACTTTGACTTAACGATGCTTGACGTGCCGACTGAACTTGAACCCGGCGCCTATGTTTTGGTGTGGCATAAGCACTTTAATCTTGATCCCAGCCACCGTTGGCTGCGTAATTTGATTATTAATGGCGTAAAAGAGAAAGATTAAGAGGGGGCTTATTTCTAGGGGCTGTTGAACTTTCGAGCTTAGTTTTTGTTCGAATTCAATGGTTTTAGTACAAGGCTTGAGCGATGATGCTTAGCTGGCTAAGCGAAAAGCTCGTAACGCATTAATAAAATTATTGAAACGAACCCTAAGGGCCGCGCTTCTTGGCTATTTTTACGGTGTTGTAGGCTATTTGTAGAGAATAACTAAACGACATAGCCTCCGCCTTGTCAAAATAGCCAATAAACTGCGGCAAAAACAACCGTGAAAGATCAAAAGCCCCTAGTCTTTTTGATTGTTTGTGATCAATCATTAACTTTGTGTCGTTCGGCATTATCTTGAAAAACTTGAATGTGATCTGCACGCTTTTTGGCTTCATACATGGCGATATCAGCAAATTTAAGAATGACTTTTCTGTTTTCTCCGTGGATAGGGTATTGGGCGATGCCAATACTAATCCCTACGACAAGTTGAAATGGGTCACAAACGATCTCACTTAGGAAGCTTTGTTGAATCGCTTGGGCAACTTTAACGGCATCATCAGCGTTGCTATTGGGGAGTATGACCGTAAATTCATCGCCTCCAATGCGAGCGACTAAATTTCCAGAGGGGACAGCATCAAAAATACGTTTTGCTATTTCTTGCAGTACATAATCGCCAAATGCATGGCCGTATGTGTCATTGATGACTTTAAAATTATTGACATCCATCATCATGCAGCAGGTTGGTATATTGGTATCAATCGTGAGCCGTTCAAGTGTTTCATAAAACTGGATACGGTTCGGTAAGCCTGTTAGCGCATCATGGTGTGCTTGATGGTGTTTCTCTTTTAGGGTAAGCAGTAATTCGCCTATAGTACTGTTACTCATTTTTATAATTGTTAGTACAAAGCCGCCTCCTGCAAAAAATATTACCGCGACAATCATTTCTAGGTTATTCGCTTCTCTATCAAATAACATCCAGATAAAACCTAAATATCCAATAATAAATAATAGGATCATTCCAAATAGAATGCGCCATCCATTACGTTGATAGTTTGGTTGATTACAGATCTGTAATGCTGGGTATAGGGCGAGTAATAGCCCTAGAAGACCAACAGAGACCAAGGTAAGCGCAATGGTATTCATAGTTATTTTTATAGGGAATGGTCATTATATTGTAGTAGAGATGATTGTTCTTTTGTATAGATTACTTGTGCTTACTTGTGCTTACTTGAGCAGAATCGTTAGATGGCATCTAAAAAAGCTTGAATTACTGGCTCTGCTAAGCGTTTAAGTTTACAACAACACCCTAGTTCGAATGGCGGAATGGCTATTGGCGATGACAGTAATTGAATTCGGTCTCTTACTGGACTGTTATTAATCACCACTTCGGGAGTGATACTGACGCCACAGCCGAGCGCGACCATAGAGGTTATTGCCTCTTGTCCTGACACTTGAGCATAAATATTGGGCGTTAAGCCAAGTGCTTTAAACCAGTTGTCGATACGTTTACGACCCGGTCCATGTTCAGGCACGATAAACGGTAGACGATCCCATGGGATGTAGGATTCGGTCAACAGCTCTTGCACTTGGCAGCGAAAAGTGGGTGCGATGATAGACAGTGGCACGTCATCTATTTTGGCAAAATGCAGGTTTTCTGGAAAAGGATCAGGTAGCGCTGCAATGGCGATATCAGCGCGATTATTGCGAATTTCGTTGACGGCATTAGCCGCATCACCTGTGGTTAATGCTATTTCGACTAATGGATGCTCTCGCCTAAAGCGGTCAAGTAAGCCGGGCAGATGACTATAGGCGGCGGTCACTGAGCAATAAAGATTAAGTCGACCTCTTAATAAATCCTGTTTAGGGTCGATCTTGGTTTTGAGTTTGCCCCAGTGATCCAAGGTTAACTCGGCAAAATGACGATACTCCACGCCGGCACTCGTTAACGTCACGCTGCGATTATCACGCTGAAACAGCTGCGCACCTGCCTCTGCTTCTAATCTTTGCATTGCACGACTTAGCGTTGATGGGCTGACATGCATCGCTTGCGCAGTGCGCGCAAAATGCAAACTATCAGACAGATGTAAGTAGAGCTTGATGGTGCGAATATCCAAATGGTTCATCCTCTGTGTATCGCGTTTGCTAGCCGCAAGGGTTAAGAGACCGCTATCTTTCCATGTTGCACAAAGCGCAACATCATGTTCCGAATATATCATTTTCGGCAATGAAAAGCTTGCGCTATAGTGAGTTCAATCACAGCTTAGCTCGCAACTGAGCAGGCCCGTTTAAACATCCAGAATCAAGGTGGTATATCAGATGGCTAACTATTTTAACTCTCTGAATTTGCGTCAACAATTAGAACAGCTGGCTCAATGCCGCTTTATGGATCGTAGCGAGTTCAGCGAAGGCTGCAACCATATCAAGGGGTGGAACATTGTCATCCTAGGTTGTGGTGCACAAGGTTTAAACCAAGGTTTGAACATGCGTGACTCTGGGCTCAACATCTCTTTTGCCCTGCGTGCACAAGCGATTAGCGAGAAGCGTGATTCATATCAAAAAGCTACCGGCAACGGTTTCCGTGTTGGCACGATTGAAGAGTTAATTCCTGATGCTGACTTGGTGTTAAACCTAACGCCAGACAAGCAGCACACTAATGCCGTTACCACTATTATGCCGTTAATGAAGCAAGGTGCGACATTGTCTTACTCGCACGGCTTTAATATTGTTGAAGAGGGCATGCAGGTTCGCCCAGATATCACCGTCATTATGGTTGCCCCTAAGTGCCCTGGTACTGAAGTACGTGAAGAGTACAAGCGTGGCTTTGGCGTGCCAACACTGATTGCGGTTCATCCAGAAAACGATCCAAAGGCTGAAGGTTTTGATATCGCTAAGGCGTATGCAAGCGCAACGGGCGGCGACAGAGCGGGCGTATTGCACTCATCTTTCATCGCTGAAGTTAAGTCTGACCTTATGGGTGAGCAAACAATTCTTTGCGGCATGTTACAAACTGGCGCAATTTTGGGTTACGAGAAGATGGTTGCCGATGGCGTAGAGCCAGGCTACGCAGCTAAGTTAATTCAGCAAGGTTGGGAAACCACTACCGAGGCACTTAAGCACGGTGGTATTACCAATATGATGGATAGACTCTCTAACCCAGCTAAGATTAAAGCGTTTGAAATGGCAGAGGAGTTGAAAGAGATCCTTAAGCCATTATTCGAAAAGCACATGGACGATATCATCGGTGGCGAGTTTTCTAAAACCATGATGGAAGACTGGGCTAACGACGATGCTAATTTGCTTAAATGGCGCAGCGAAACCAATGAAACGGCTTTTGAAAATGCACCACAGTGTTATGAGCAAATTGACGAGCAGGCATATTTCGATAAAGGTATCTTCTTGGTTGCGATGATCAAAGCGGGCGTAGAGCTTGCGTTCGATACTATGGTTGCCGCGGGTATTGTTGAAGAGTCTGCTTACTATGAGTCACTGCATGAAACGCCACTTATCGCTAACACCATTGCTCGCAAGCGTCTTTACGAAATGAACATAGTGATCTCTGATACGGCTGAATACGGTTGTTACCTATTCAACCACGCAGCAGTGCCTATGTTACGCGGTTATGTTGAAAGCATGTCATCAGAATACCTAGGTGCTGGCTTAAAAGAGACCAGTAACGGTGTTGATAATCTTCGTCTTATCGAAGTTAATGATGAGATCCGTAACACTGCCGTTGAGTTCGTCGGCGCAGAACTTCGCGGTTACATGACCGAAATGCAACGCATTGTTGAAGAAGCTTAATATTATCTGAAGCGGAGCCTGTAACTCAATCGAGTGGCAGGCAATGCTGAAATAACACCGAGTAAAGCAGCCGATGATTAGTAAGCTATTTTTAATAAAACATTAATAATTAACATCTTAGCGACAATAAATAGAGGCGGCAGTCAGTTATTCTTACACCGAGTTGCTAGCCGGAGACCTAAGGCTAATGCTTGAATGTTATTAATAATGCAAAAGTTTTCATTGTGTTTTTTATTCGCTTTGTGGTAAATCTTAATAGTGGTCTGATCGACGAAGACCGATACCGAATTTAAGCAAAGACCCAAATTAGGAATACGAGTCACGTATGTTTAGCCAAGCCGCCCAAATTATTATTGTGATTATTACCGTCGTGATTATTAAATCACAGCGGGGGGCGCGCATGCTAAATCGACACACCTAATTAGGTTTAAGATTGCAAACAACCCCCGCGCCGAAAGGAACGGGGGTTTTTTCGTTTAAAGGCCTGCTGAAATTATTGAGTGTCGCCATTAAGCCGTAACCAAGTTATCGATACATTGAGTAGTGGAGCAAGAACAGATGGAACAAGGGCAGATGATACGGGGCGCCGACGCAGTAATAAAAACCATCGCGGCACACGGGGTAAAGACGGTGTTTGGTTATCCAGGCGGTGCGATTATGCCGATCTATGATGCCTTGTATGGCAGTTCTGTTGAACATCTATTGAGTCGCCATGAGCAGGGCGCCGCATTTGCTGCTGTAGGTTATGCTCGTTCAAGTGGCAAGACTGGCGTTTGCTTTGCCACTTCAGGCCCCGGAGCCACTAATCTTATTACCTCACTTGCAGATGCGTTGCTCGATTCTGTTCCTGTGGTCGCGATTACCGGTCAGGTTTCCACCGCCGTTATCGGTACCGATGCGTTCCAAGAGATTGATGTACTAGGCATGTCACTGTCGTGTACCAAGCACAGCTTTATGGTGACCAATGTTGAAGAGTTAGTGCCCACGCTATATAAAGCATTTGAAATTGCAGCGTCTGGTCGCCCTGGCCCCGTTTTAGTCGATATACCTAAAGATATTCAAATTGCGCTAGTGGATTACAAAACGCCGTTGCAAGCCGTAATGCCAGAACCAGAACATACTCAAACCCAAATCGATGCTGCTAATGCACTGCTGGCTCACTCTTCACGGCCCATGCTGTATGTGGGCGGCGGCGTGGGCATGGCGAGTGCAGTTGAGCCGTTAAGACAGTTTATTGCCGCGACGGGCATTCCATCTGTGGCGACCTTAAAAGGGCTCGGCGCCGTCAGTTACGACACCCCGAGCTACCTCGGCATGCTAGGCATGCATGGCTCCAAAGCGGCCAATCTAGCGGTGCAACAATGCGATTTACTGATCGTAGTGGGTGCGCGCTTTGATGACCGTGTGACTGGGCGTTTAGCCTCGTTTGCTGAAAATGCCAAAGTGCTTCACCTCGATATTGATGCCGCTGAGCTGGGCAAATTAAGAATGCCAGAAGTGGCCATTGCAGGCGATTTGCGTCAAATCCTACCTGCATTGAGTCAAAGTATGCAGATTGAAGCGTGGCAAGACGCAGTTAAAAATTTAAAAGAGCAACACCCATGGCGTTATGACCGCCCAGGTGAATTGATTTATGCCCCGGCAATGTTGCATCGTTTAGCGCAAAAACTACCTGAAGATAGTGTGGTTTCTTGCGATGTGGGTCAGCACCAAATGTGGGTGGCGCAGCACATGTATTTTCGTCGCCCAGAAGATCACCTTTCAAGTTCCGGGCTTGGCACTATGGGCTTTGGCTTGCCTGCCGCGATTGGCGCCAAAGTCGCGCGACCAAGTGCTATGGTGGTGGCAGTGTCGGGTGATGGTTCATTTATGATGAACGTGCAAGAGCTTACCACCATCAAGCGCCGACGTTTACCGGTTAAAATTTTGCTAGTCGATAATCAAAAGTTAGGCATGGTTAAGCAATGGCAGCAGCTATTCTTTGAAGAGCGTTATAGCGAAACTGACCTTTCTGATAACCCAGACTTTGTCAAAATGGCATCAGCCTTTGATATTCCTGGGCGTAACATTACCTTGGCCAGCGAAGTTGAAGCAGGCTTAGATGAAATGCTCAATAGTGAAGGGCCATTCCTACTGCACGTGTCGATAGATGATGCGCACAATGTATGGCCATTAGTCCCGCCAGGGGCGTCAAACCAAGACATGATGGATGAGATGGAGAAGCAAACATGAGCCACTACTCAGTAGCAATTAATGTGCAGCAGCAACCGGAAGTATTAGAGCGGGTGTTGCGCGTCGTCCGTCATCGCGGTTTTAAAGTCACTAGTTTACAGATGCAGCTCAACGAAAATAACACCACCAGTATTGATATGTCAGTGCAAAGCGACAGAGCGATTGCTTTGTTAACCAATCAAATAAAAAAGTTAATTGATGTACTGGACTGCCAAGTGTTGGCAAGTCAAACAAACAAGACTACCGAATCTGCAAAAGGATAAGAATATGGCCGCTAAAACAGCTGAGTTAATTTGGTTTAATGGTGAAATGATGCCTTGGGGTGATGCCAAGGTGCATGTCATGTCGCATGCTTTGCATTACGGTACGTCGGTGTTTGAAGGTATTCGTATTTACGATACCCCCGCAGGGCCAGCGGGCTTTAGATTGACCGAGCATATACAGCGTTTGTTTGATTCAGCAAAAATCTATCGCATGCCTATTCCTTATTGCTTTGATGAGTTGATGCAAGCGTGTCGTGATGCGGTGTTAGATAACGGTTTATCCAGCGCCTATATTCGCCCGTTAGCTTTTTACGGTGATGTCGGCATGGGCATTACGCCCCCCAAAGATGCGCAGTGCGATGTATTAGTGGCAGCTTTTCCTTGGGGCGCCTATCTAGGTGAAGACAGTATGGATGCCGGTGTTGATGTTGCAATCACCTCTTGGAATCGTTTAGCGCCAAATACCATCCCTACTGGCGCCAAAGCGGGTGGCAATTATTTGTCATCACTACTGATTTCTACCGAAGCTAAGCGTAACGGTTTTGATGAAGGTATTGCGCTAGACACCAACGGTCTGGTCAGTGAAGCTGCGGGGGCAAATATTTTTGTGGTGAAGAAGAATAAAATCTACACACCACCCGCCACTGCCGCTATTCTGATGGGGTTAACCCGCGATTCCATTATCACTCTGGCCCGAGATAATGGCTATGAAGTCGTTGAAGAGAACATGTCTCGCGAATTTCTCTATTTGGCTGACGAAATTTTTATGACGGGCACCGCAGCAGAGATTGTTCCAGTACGCAGCGTTGATCGCATCGAAGTGGGCAACGGTAAGCGCGGTGACATCACTAAAATAGTTCAAGCGAGTTTCTTTGGTCTGTTTAATGGTCAAACTGAAGATAAATGGGGTTGGTTAGAACCGTTGAAAAAATAGGTTAGAAGCAGATTAAGAGACGATTAAAAGCCGGTTGAGAGCTGACTTAGAGCCGGTTAGAAGACGGTTAGAAGACGGTAAGAGCGGGTTAGAAGCCGATTAAGAGTGGGTTGGAAGCAGACTTAGAGCCGGTTAAGAACGGGTTGGAAGCAGATTTAAAGACGGTAAGAGCGGGTTAGAAGCAGACTTAGAGCCGGTTAGAAGCCGGGTGAACGCTTCGCTGACGGATTTCGGAACGTCCGGGCGCTTTGCTGATGAAAGCCGGGAAAGCTAAGACGAATTATATAAATCTGAGGCAAATGCCTTTGGTTAAAGAATTAAAATAGAAGGTCAGGGTGGGTCTTTTAGAACCTAAAGCCTTCTTTAAATAAGGATTATAGCAATGCCAAAATTACGTTCAGCAACCAGTACCGAAGGTCGTAACATGGCCGGAGCACGTGCACTTTGGCGCGCCACGGGTGTAAAAGATGGCGATTTTGGTAAACCAATTATCGCTATCTCTAACTCGTTTACTCAGTTTGTGCCGGGTCACGTTCATCTTAAAAATATGGGTTCTTTAGTGGCTGGCGCAATCGAAGAGGCGGGCGGTATTGCTAAAGAGTTCAACACCATTGCTGTTGATGACGGTATCGCAATGGGCCATGGCGGCATGCTTTACAGCTTGCCATCACGTGAGCTGATTGCCGACAGCGTTGAGTATATGGTGAATGCACACTGCGCCGACGCGCTAGTGTGTATCTCTAACTGCGACAAAATTACTCCTGGCATGTTGATGGCGGCGCTTAGACTGAATATTCCAGTCATTTTCGTCTCTGGTGGCCCGATGGAAGCGGGTAAGACTAAGCTGTCAGACAAAATTATTAAGCTTGATTTAGTTGATGCTATGGTGGCGGGCGCCGATGAACGTGTGTCGGATGCCGACAGCGAGCAAATTGAGCGAAGTGCTTGTCCAACATGTGGCTCATGTTCTGGCATGTTTACCGCTAACTCAATGAACTGCTTAACCGAAGCGCTAGGTTTGTCATTGCCGGGTAATGGTTCAATGTTGGCGACTCACTCTGATCGTCGTGAACTGTTCTTAGAAGCGGGTCGCCGTATTATGGATCTTGCGACGCGTTATTATCGAGATGACGATGAGTCAGCATTGCCACGTAATATTGCTAACTTTAATGCGTTTGAAAATGCCATGACACTCGATATCGCCATGGGCGGTTCGAGCAACACGGTATTGCATTTGGTTGCCGCGGCAAGTGAAGCGGAAGTTGATTTCACCATGGCTGATATCGACCGACTATCTCGCCTAGTACCGCACCTGTGTAAGGTTGCGCCGTCTACACCGAAATACCATATGGAAGATGTGCATCGCGCCGGTGGCGTAATGGGTATTTTGGGTGAACTCGATCGTGCTGGTCTACTGCACAATGACGCTTATCATGTTGCCGGTAAAAACCTTGCTGAAGTACTGGCAAAATATGATATCGCTCAAAGCAAAGATGCTGCAGTACATAAATTTTTCTCCGCCGGTCCTGCAGGTATTCCAACGACTAAAGCCTTTAGCCAAAGTTGCCGTTGGGACAGTGTTGATATTGACCGCGAAGAGGGCTGTATTCGTACTCGTGAATTTGCCTTTAGCCAAGAGGGTGGACTCGCTGTTCTATCCGGTAACATCGCGGTAGATGGCTGTATTGTTAAAACCGCCGGTGTTGAAGTGGAAAATCACAAATTTATCGGTAGCGCACGCGTCTATGAAAGCCAAGATGATGCCGTTGCTGCTATCTTAGGCGGCGAAGTCGTTGCGGGTGATGTCGTAGTTATTCGTTATGAGGGCCCTAAAGGTGGGCCTGGTATGCAAGAGATGCTTTACCCAACAAGTTACCTTAAATCTCGTGGCCTAGGGGACAAGTGTGCGTTGATCACCGATGGTCGTTTCTCTGGTGGCACATCGGGATTATCGATTGGACATGTATCACCAGAAGCGGCAGCGGGTGGCACGATTGCTTTAGTGAATACCGGTGACAGGATTGAGATTGATATCCCTGCTCGTTCAATAAAACTGGCCATTAGTGATGTTGAACTAGCCGCGCGTCGCACAGCGATGGAGGCGTTAGGCGCCAATGCGTGGAAGCCAATAGGACGCGTAAGACAAGTGTCGATGGCGCTAAAGGCGTACGCATTATTAGCGACCAGTGCCGACAAAGGTGCTGTGCGTGATACCAGTAAACTGGTTTAATCGATTTAATGGGCTTAAGAGGTAGTTTATGTTGGCTGTAGCATCAAAACCACAATTGGACTTAGCGCATTATTATTTGCAAAAGATATTACTATCTTCTGTTTATGATGTCGCTAAAGTGACGCCGCTTTCTAGCCTAAATAAGCTCTCTGCACGTCTTGGCTGCCAAGTATTTCTTAAACGTGAAGATATGCAGCCAGTGCACTCTTTTAAGCTGCGTGGTGCTTATAACAAGATTGCGGAGCTCACAAAAGAAGAGTGTGAGTGTGGCGTAGTATGCGCGTCGGCGGGTAATCATGCGCAAGGGGTGGCAATGTCTGCTGCTGCGCGTGGTATTAGCGCGGTTATTGTTATGCCTGAAACCACCCCCGATATTAAAGTTGATGCGGTAAGGCGACTCGGTGGCAATGTTTTTTTGCATGGGCAGGCTTTCGATCAAGCCAATGCTTACGCACAGAATCTGGCTAAAACAGAAGGGCGCGTCTACGTTGCCCCATTTGATGATGAAGCGGTTATCGCCGGACAAGGGACAGTGGCGCAGGAGATGGTACAGCAACAGCGCGATCTTGAAGTAGTATTTGTTCCTGTGGGCGGTGGTGGCTTAATTGCGGGTATTGCTGCTTATTACAAAGCGGTGCGGCCACAAGTGAAGATCATTGGCGTTGAACCTGAAGATTCTGCCTGCTTGAAAGCGGCACTCGATGCGGGTGAGCGAGTGATACTGCCGCAAGTGGGTTTGTTTGCCGATGGTGTGGCGGTGAAGCAAATTGGTGCAGAGCCCTTTAGGGTAGCGCGCGAGTATGTTGATGATGTTATCACCGTGACCTCTGATGAAATTTGCGCAGCGGTAAAAGATATTTTTGAAGATACGCGTGCGATAGCTGAGCCTTCAGGTGCATTGTCGTTAGCGGGACTTAAAAAATATGTGGGTAGTAATGGCAAAGGCGAGAAGCTCGGCGCCATATTAAGCGGCGCTAATGTCAATTTTCATAGCCTACGTTATGTATCGGAGCGCTGTGAGCTTGGCGAGCAAAAAGAAGCCATTCTTGCGGTAACGGTACCTGAGCGTCCAGGAATCTTCCTGCGTTTTTGTGAGCTACTTGATAAGCGGGTGATGACTGAGTTTAACTATCGGTTCAGTAGTCGTAATAAGGCGGTTGTTTTTGCGGGTATTCGCATATCCGAAGGGCAAAGCGAGCTTAATGAGATTATCGCTAACCTCGAATCTGAAGGTTTTGGGGTACAGGATCTCTCCCGGGATGAAACGGCTAAGTTGCATGTGCGCTATATGGTTGGCGGACATCCTCCTGAGCCGCTCGAAGAGCGTTTATTTAGCTTTGAATTCCCAGAGCACCCAGGTGCACTGTTTAAGTTTTTGACCACACTGCAAAGTAAGTGGAACATCAGCTTATTTCATTACCGTAACCATGGTGCTGCCTATGGCAGAGTGTTAGCCGGCTTTGAAGTGCCAGAGAGTGATAATCTTGCTTTTCAGCAGTTTTTAATTGAGCTTGGTTTCATCTATCAAGAGGAAACCCAGAGTCCAGCGTATCGGTTATTTCTCGATAACCGCGCATAGATTGTGGTTTTTATATAAAATTTTGTGGTTGAAATTATCATTTTCGACTGAAGATAATGACCATAACTGAACCTTCTCAAAATGCAGAATTTAGCATTTTGAAGTGGTTTCTTAAAAAAAGGACGCGAAAGCGTCCTTTTTTTATAAAACTCTCGCAGACTTATAGAGTTAAGTCTCGTTTTGTAATATGGTCTTAAAGAAAATAATAATAATAACTGCGGTCAGCGCAGGGCTTTTGTTTAGGCAAGGCAGTTCAATCTTAACCACACCAACGTACTTTGTTTCTAAGGAAATATAATGTTAATAGCACCCTATACTGAAACGTTTAATCCACCGCGCAGAGTGCTGATGGGACCCGGGCCTTCAGACGTTTATCCAGAAGTCTTGGCTGCACAAGCTAAACCCACTATTGGTCATCTTGATCCCTTATTCATTGGCATGATGGATGAGTTAAAGGCGCTGATCCAATATGCATTTCAAACTACCAATGAGATGACGCTAGCGGTGTCAGCACCTGGCAGCGCAGGCATGGAAACCTGTTTTGTTAATCTGCTTGAGCGCGGTGAAAAAGTGATTGTTTGTCGTAATGGTGTATTTGGTGAGCGTATGCGCCAAAACGTCGAGCGCTGCGGTGGCGTTGCGGTAATGGTTGATAATGAATGGGGCGAAGCGGTCTCAGTTGATGACGTTGCTAGCGCACTTGCGGCCAATCCTGATGCTAAGTTTCTTGCTTTTGTACACGCAGAAACCTCAACTGGCGCCTTGTCTGACGCTAAAGCTTTATGTGCTTTGGCAAAACAACATGATTGTTTATCGATTGTTGATGCGGTGACGTCTCTCGGTGGCGTTGAGCTTCGGGTCGATGAATGGGGCATTGATGCTATCTATTCAGGTAGCCAAAAGTGTCTATCCTGTGTACCTGGTTTGTCACCGGTGTCATTTTCTCCTGCTGCAGTTGAGAAAATGAAAGCCCGTACGACGCCTGTACAGAGTTGGTTTCTCGATCAAACCTTGGTAATGGGCTATTGGACCGGTGAAAGTGGCGGGAAACGCAGCTATCACCATACGGCACCTGTTAATGCACTGTATGCATTACATGAGTCATTGCGTCTGTTGTCGCTTGAAGGGTTGGAGCAAGCGTGGCAAAGACACGCTGATATGCATCAAGTGTTGCGCCATGGTTTGCAGCGATTAGGCCTTAAGTTTGTGGTTGCTGAAGCGGTTCGATTACCTCAGCTTAATGCGGTCTATATTCCTGAAGGAATAGATGACGCTAAAATACGCAAGCAGCTATTGGAAAACTATAACCTAGAGATAGGGGCTGGGCTTGGCACTTTGGCAGGCAAAGCTTGGCGCATTGGTTTAATGGGCTATGCTGCCCGTCGTGAAAATGTCGCGCTATGTATCAAGGCACTTGAAGAGGTGCTGGCGTAACTCGCGAACTTTTTAGGTTTTCGAGTTAACGATGTCATCATCGTAGCGCTTATCAATAGTGTTTAATTAAGGCCAGCCACATTAGTGACTGGCCTTTTTATAGGTAGATGTTTTTATTCAATGTTGAGAAAAAACCACCCGTTCAATATGGATGAAGGCTTCAATACTTGTCTCTGAATCAAGGTGTGGTAATAAGTACCGACTTCTTCTTTGTTAGTGATCAAACTGTACTACCAACTCCAATAGCCTACCACTTTGCGCCGTAACCTCTTTGCTGCAGCTTGCTGCATGTTCACAATTTTTTATGAACATATTCGTGCTCGATTTAAGATCCATCGCATTAGCGTAAACTTGATTAATGACAGTTGATTGCTCTTCAGCACAAACTGCTATCTGTTCGCCGTTGGCTTCCATCAGATGCAGACCATCGCTAACAGATTGCAAGCTGTCAGATAATATCTGATTTGATTCAACACTTTTTTCAGTCAACTCGTGACTCTGTTCCATTTGACTGACAGCTTGTGCCGTTGTCTTGCTTAGTGTATCGATGATTGACTGGATCTCATGGGCGGATGTTTGAGAGTGATTAGCCAAGCTTCTAACCTCATCGGCAACTACCGCAAAACCCCGTCCAGCTTCACCCGCGCGTGCTGCTTCAATTGCCGCATTGAGTGCCAGCAGGTTTGTCTGCTGGGCTAGGCTATCAATCACTTCCAATACCGACTTTACTTTTACACACTGTAATTCGAGCTCTGAAATTGACTGATGTGACTCCGACAACAACCCAGTGATCTCAGAGGTGGTTGTTTGGCTTGTCTTCAATGCTGATTGAGTGGTTTCGATCTTTTCAACCAAAGTTGAAATTTCATCGGCGGAGCTGGTGGTACTCTTTGCTATGTCGGTTACTGCTTCATTCATCTGCCCAATGGCGACAACAACCTGCTCAAGATTTGATGATTGCTCAACTAGATGAATTTGATTGGAATTATTCTGTTTATCATGTTCCACCATACTCTCTTGTAACTCTTCAGAGCTGTTCTTAACTCGGCCTAAAATGGCTAGGCTCTCCGCTCTTTGCATTCTTAAGCTTAATTCAATGTGGGATAATTCATCTTGATATCCAGTATAAATGACCTGATTTAGCGCGCAGTCATGAACCTTTTTACTCATGGTCATCAGATGATTAAGCCGTGTGTTTAACCGTCTTAATGGTAGAAAGAAACTGAATAGACCAACAGCGCCTAACCCCAGACTAACGGGTATAGATGATATTGTGGCTAAGTAGATCATCAACAATGAGATAGCCCAACTAAGACCTAAAGATTGAACAATAGAGAGACGATTTTTAGGTTTAATTTTTTTACCACTATTAATGGCGTCGTAACAGGCTTGAGCTCTCGCCTTTAGTGATGGCTCTAGTTTAGTTCTTACAGATTGGTATTCGGTGACTTTTCCCTGATGTCTTATCGGCGTGACAAAAGCATTCACCCAATAATAGCTGCCATCTTTGCACTTATTTTTGACCAGCCCCATCCAAGAACGACCACCTTGAACTGTTTGCCAGAGATCTTTAAATGCTGCTTTGGGCATATCAGAATGTCTAATAATATTATGAGGTTTACCGACCAGCTCAGACTTTTCATAACCACATGTTTGTAAGAAGTCCTTGTTCACATGAGTGATGTAACCATTAAGATCGGTGGTAGATAGAATTTTATAACTATCTGGGTAGGTTACTTCTTTTGATTGTCGCTGATTCTGATTTTCCATAATATTTTTGTCTAAAATTATCTGAGTTTCCACATTGCAGCACCATAGAACATCTTGTTTATTAAAAAATAATTATTAGTAACTTATCAGACTCACCTTTATTGTTTTTTTGAGTCTTGTGATGATGTTCTCAATTATTAATACCATGTAAAGGGATGGGTAAAGTATTAACTAATTGGGTTGCTTATGGTTACATAGGTTTTAATTTGTAACTCACCCCCACTGCTGAAAAGTGGGTCGAGATTGTAGCTTCTTCCTTTATCTTCATTGATGGAGGTTAGATTGACTTGCAGTAAGGCTCAGTTATATCTGCACATGCGTAGGCCATTGGAGCCATAATTGTTAGGATGTAATGTTGCGCTTTACTAAAGTTCTTGTCCCCGCCTTGATTTTATAATAATTAATCCCTCAGCACCGCGGTGAAATCACCTGAAAGCGAACATGTCCAACGGGGAAGATAAGGTTTGTTAATTCGGACTCCTAGATGGAGATGAGTGTTTAATGGCAGCTGAAGAGTTGTTGCGTACTGACTAATAGACTTCGTAAAGATATTTTTATTTACGGTTATCGTGATAAATTTATTTTGCAACAATTACTTAACAGTGATATTTTGATACGTCAATCTAGCAGCCAAGGACGTTATCATGCTGCTATTGAATAAGCGGTTAGGAATACAAAAGGAGTTTGGCATGAATCGATATATTTCAGGAATAGTAGGGATACTTGTTTTAGCCGGTTGTAAGACGGCACCCACAGAGCAGTATCAACATGTACAGTTAATTGAAGCTGAATTGGTCTCAACAAAATGGGAAAGCCTAGAACGTTTTTCTCCTCAATACCCCATTGAAACTGCTAGAGAAGGAAAAGAGGGCTGCGCTTCAATAGAGTATGTCATCACTCCAGATTACGAAATTAGAGATATAAAAGTAATCGCATCCAATAGTAAGTACTTTGCTAAACAAGCAAAATTAAGTATAAAACAATGGAAGTGGTCTGAATTATCGAAAGGTATTATACAAGAGCCGATTAAAACCAGTACTCAATTTCAGTTTTGCTTGGAGACTGGAGATGGTCATTGTGCAGAAAAAAGCTATTTTGAAAATAGTAAGTGTAGTGGAGAAGATATTATTTATTCTATTGGTTATCGAGTCAGACGGCCGGGATAAACTTGTTCTTAAAAGCTAATTAATAAAAATAAAAATAAAAATAGTTTTTTCACTAAATTAATCGCTGCTTTAATAGCTGTAAAATGAAAATAGCATAAAAATAGCATAAAAATAGCGATATAAAATATTGTTGCAGTGACATGGTTAAGTTAGTGGTAGTAAAGCTTAATAGAAATCCCCACCTAAGTGGGGATTTTTCATGCTAACTCTGCATCGCTTTCGAGTAATAAGTCACTGAGTGAAAGACGGCTTAGTCATGGTTGGCTTAACAAGTGCTATTTAGTAAACAACTGCATGATAATGACGATAATCAACAGCGGGCAAACGAACTTGACATACACTGGCCATAGCTTCCAAAACAGGCTGTCAGCTTTTACTCCATCTTGCGCTGCAATGGTGCTAATCAACTTGTTACGGCTCCAAACCCAACCCAAGAAGATGGCGATGCCTAAGGCGATTAACGGCTGAGCTCGCTCGGTGGTTAAAGTGATCATCAATCCAAATAGGGTGTTGAAGTTAAACACCACCACCATAGATAACACAGCGATAAGGGCACCAACCAATAGCGTTGCTTTATCGCGGCCTAGTGATGTTTTCTCTACTATGTAGCTGGTGGGAACCTCAACAATAGAGATAGCAGAGGTGAGGCCTGCAATGGTCATCAACATGAAGAAAATAATGGCGAGTAGATACTGACTTACACCGCCTAATGTATCAAATAGCGCGGGTAATACGGTAAACACTAAGGTGTCTGAATTGAGCAAACTGCCATCTTCTGCGAATATCTGTACGCCGTTGTGCTGTGCAACGTACATGGCTGGGATCACCATTAATGCCGCTAAAAATGCAACACTGGTGTCGGTTAACGTGACATAAGCGGTTAGCTTGCCGAGATCCTCATTTTGGTTTAAATAGGCTCCGTAAACCATCATTGCACCGGTACCTATGGTGAGCGAGAAGAAGGTTTGTCCAAGGGCTCCAACCAGTACGTCGGCTTCAAATATTCGGCTAAAATCAGGTACGAGTAATACTTCAAGCCCTTGCATTGCACCCGGTTGCGTTAATATGTAAGCCACCCCGGCGACTAAAATAATCAATAACATTGGCATTAATCGTTTTGACCAGCGCTCGATCCCTTGCTGCACGCCTTGGCGAATAACCAAAATGACCATGGCGATAAAGACCAGCGTAAACACCAGATTGCGGGAAAGCGAAAAGTCCATTAACCAAGCCGATACCTGTGGCTGATTGGCCATTTGTGCCACTGGCGCGAGGGCGAAACTCACAAACCAACCTGACAATATGCTGTAAAAAGTACAGATGAGGGTGGCGGTAATAATGGAGATAAAACCGATAGTTTTACCTATCTTTTTAGCCATAGGATTGTTGGCGATTTTTGCCATGGCGTCTGCCGGGTTGGTTTGACCGTGGCGACCAATCATCAGCTCCGCAAGTAACATCGGGTAACCAAGCAGCAAGATCAAAATGAGATATACCAGTAAAAATGCGCCACCACCATGAGTTGCTGCCTGCGTAGGAAAACCCCAAATATTACCCACGCCAACAGCGCTGCCTGCAGCGGCCATGATAAAGCCAATTCTAGAGCTGAAATGCCCCTGTTTTACAGTGCTCATAAATGATCTCGAACCAATGAAAGAGCGCGCATGATAGAGTTTTAAATACGTAGGTCAACGCAATCAATAGGCGTTAATGTCGGTAATACAAGTAGAGTTAATCTTAATTTTGCATAAAACCAAGATTAAAGCCTTAAAACTCACAAATTGACGATTTTATTTTGCGTTGATGAGCGTTTACCGCCCTTGTGGCGCAATTTAATCATTTATTGGTTTATTAGAAAAGTGCGACCGAATCCACAGATTATAGTCGCAATAGGCAAGACTGGAGGCTGGTTTGCGCTAATTTAGTCAGCAGACTGAGGGAGCGGGATCTGTGTTTGGTTTTTGACCTGTTTAAGTACAAAGCTTGAGTGTACACCGGCAATCTTTTCATTGGTGGTGAGTTTATCGAGCAGAAAAACTTTAAAAGCGGACATGTCTTTAACCAATACTTTTAATTGGTAATCGGCATCACTACCCGTCAGTAAACAGCACTCTTGTACTTCGTCATAAGAGGCAACTTTGGCTTCAAATCCCTCTAAAGTCTCACTTGAATGCTTTTCGAGTCGCACATGAATATAAGCGGTCAGCGCTAAGTCAAAATGTGCAGGGCTAAGCAAGGTGGCATAGCCTGCAATATAACCCGCTTCTTCTAACGCTTTGACTCTGCGAGAACAAGGCGAAGGAGATAGACCGACTTTCTCAGCAAGTTCTTGGTTAGACAACTTTCCATGTTGCTGCACCAGTTTGAGGATATGCAGATCAATTTTGTCTAATTGAATGTCAGCCATTGGGGTTTCTCTTAAAAGTCAGATAACGTCTTAGGCAGCATACCCTTATTCTATTTAAGTTCAAGGTGTTGGAGCTTACCCCCTATTCGTTTGCTGATAGTTTCTGCACCCTATTCACTCTTATCAACAGTGTTTGTATCACTGCAATGCTGCTTAAAGCGATAATACCGCCAATGACGGTTGAGGCGAGAACATCTTGTGGCCAATGCATGCCGAGCCACATGCGGCTAAAGCCCATTGCAATCGCCCAACTAACGAGTGCTGTTGGCAATAGAGTTTGCCCTGCTAATAACAGGTAGAAACTAACCACTAGCGCCAAGGTGACGGCAAATAATGTGTGACCCGAGGGGAAAGAATAACCAACCTCGTGCTGCCAATGTCCTTTAATGGCAGAGCTTAAGTTAATATCGGTGCGAGCGACTTCCAGTTGTTCAACGGCAGTGCTAATCATCGCTCGTTTGTTTTTTTTGTTGTGTTGATAAAAGTCATCGGTATTGAGCAGTGATTCTTGAGCGAGTAGCGCAGCATAAGGTCTTGCTTCGGCAAAAAAGGGTTTTAAAAAATGATTAAGGCTTAGGGTGGCAGCCATGCTGATGGAAACGGCGAGTACTAGCTGTAAAAACTGAGGCTTAGCAAGACTGCGATAACAAGCGATAAGAATGACAATACCCGTGGCGATGCCATAGGGTGCAGTGCCAGTGCTGGTGATCCAATACAGTAATTGTGCAAAGTGAGTATCGAGCTCAATGCGCGGGAACATGGTGACTGAAAAAATATAAAGGCTCGCAGGGATAAGGATCAACATCGCCCAGCCTATGAGTAGGAGTTTGGAACTGGTTTTAGCGTCACGATGTAAAGGGTTCAATATGGGCCTCAGTGAGCAAGATGGTAGCTGTTGTCTGTTACCCAGAAGCACTCTGTGAAACTGGAGTGGGCTGGAGTTATATGGCATGGCAGATTAATGATTAACGGCAGGCTATGCTAGTTCAATTACATGAAGTGTAAATTAAACTTGTTTAACTGATATCAAAATGTGTGAAAGGCTTTTGCACCAGCGCGGGTCTATTGCTGGAATTAACTACTGAAAAAGATTGAGAGCCCTACATGCTAACTTCATTCAAATCATTGTCAGTTGCAAGCAGCGTAACAATATCCCGTTACTTGTTAGGCAGCTTTTTGTTGCTCACTGCCATAACTCGCTTTACCGCGGCCGATAGTCTGTACTTCACTAAGCAACTGCTTGAAATCAATCTCCCCACCATGCCTTGGTTAGCCGCTGTTTTAGGTATATTGCAATTAGTTGTCGTTGTTGCGCTTATGATGCCAACTCAGCGTTGGAGCCAGATCATGCTCTATGTTTATGCTGCATTAGCGACAGTGCCGTTATTCATGCTAGTGACTCATCCCGTTTGGATTGACGCGTTAGGGGGATTTCCAGCGATTGGCGCAGGGCAGGGACTGATTAAGTATTTGGGGATTTCAGCCGTTTCGTTATATCTGGCCTCATATTATGCCAACCATACAATAGTTAACAAAGTGGCGGTGAAACTGGTGCTTGCTGGCATTCTATTGGTGATGGTTTGGATCGGAGCGATGAAGTTTACCCAAATTGAAGCGGATGGTATTGAAGGGCTAATGAGCACGAGTCCGCTGTTTAGCTGGATCTACTCACTCTTTAGCGTGCTGCATGGATCTTACTTCATTGGTGTGGTCGAGTTACTCGCGGTGACGGGGATGCTGTTAGGGCGTTGGTCTGATAAGACTTATGTTTTTGGGCTTGGGATGGCGGCGTTAACGTTTGCTGCGACACAGACTTTTATTATTACGCTGCCAGCTGTGGAAATCAGCTTAGGTTTTCCCGTTTTGACTGGGAGTGGCCAGTTTATTGTTAAAGACTTAGTGTTACTGGCGGGGTGTCTAATTCTATTTGCACAGCGCAAGCCAAACTAAAATATGCTTATTTGAGAACAGGATAGCCATAATATAAAAAAGCACCCGCTTAAAGGGTGCTTTTTTGGGTCAAATAATATTGAGATTAGTCTTCAGCGTTCAGCTTAGCTTCTAGTGCATCCACTTGAGCTTGCAGTGCTTCTAGTTTTTCACGGGTTTTGATTAATACATGCTGCTGTACTTCAAACTCTTCACGCGAAACAACATCTAACTTCTGTAGCTGGTTTTGCAAAACTTGCTTACTGCGTTCTTCAAATTCGCCGGCAAACTGCTTTAGTCCACTGGGTAGACTTTCGCTAAGTTGCTTGGCAACTTCTTCGATTTTCTTTGGATTGATCATCTTTAATATCCGCTAGGGTGCCTGTTCAGTATGGCAGTGATTGTACCTTAGGAGATGGCGATTGCCAAAAGATTCACCATTTGCTGAGTGCCGTGTAGAGGCACTTCGGCAACAGATAAAAAAAAGGCCCACAACCATATCTCGTCGTGGGCCCTTATGCTGTCGGTTATGGATTACGACTCCGGTTGTAGCTCTTCATCAAATACTGGCAAAGGCTGGTGCTTTTCTGCCAAATAGGTATAGATAACGGGCAATACAAACAGGGTGAAAATAGTCCCGATGGCAAGGCCAGAGACAATAACCAGTCCAATATTGAAACGGGCAACTGCTCCTGCACCTACAGCAAAGAGCAATGGTATGAGTCCCGCTATCATTGCTGCTGTGGTCATTAAGATCGGACGCAATCTAATGGTGGCTGCGTGCTTAATAGCATCTACTCTACTTAAGCCGTTATGCAGTTGCTCCTCTTTGGCGACTTCACACATTAAAATACCGTGTTTGGTAATAAGGCCAACTAAGGTTATGAGCCCGACCTGGGTGTAGATATTCATCGAAGATAGCCCCATAACGTGGGTCCAGCCAAGTGCGATTAACGCGCCACTGATGGCTAATGGCACAGAAACCAAGATCACTAGCGGGTCTCTCAGGCTTTCGAACTGGCTAGCGAGAACCAAAAAGATAATCGCCAGTGCTAAAGCAAATGTCGCATATAGCGCTGAACCTTCGGTGACGTATTGACGGGCTTCGCCAAGGAAGTCGTAGCTATAACCTTTAGGTAAATCGTTATCACCAATGTTTTGCAGGAAGGCAATCGCATCACCAATAGCAACACCTGGGGTGGCTACGCCGCCAACCGTTACCGCATTCATTTGGTTGAAGTGCGGTAATGATCGCGGCTCTGAGATCATCTCAATGTCGACCAAGCTGGATAACGGAATAGAGCGCCCGTCGGCCGCGGTGACGTAATAACCTGCAAGTGATTCAGGGTTAGCACGATATTTTCGGTCAACTTGAGGGATAACCTCATATGAGCGCCCGTCGAGGTTGATACGGTTAACATAACCATCACTCATCATTGTGGTTAGCGTAATACCAATATCTTGCATGGTGATGCCATAAGCACCGGCTAAATCACGTTTGATGTGGATTTTCATGGTGCCTGAATCAAACTTAAGGTTAATTTCTGAGTAAACAAACAGTGGGCTTTGCTGCACTTTTTCAAGTACGCCACTACCAATTTGAAACAGACTCTCAAACGATGCTGAACTGGTGATCACAAATTGTATTGGCAAGCCACCAGAGGCACCAGGAAGCTCAGGCATTTGGAAGGTCGTAACCGCCATACCAGGAACCGTTTTAACTTCTTTCCCGAGTATTTTTTGCATCTCTTTCTGGCTTTTATCTCGCTCACTCCAAGGCACCAGCGGTGCGATACCAAATGCTTGGTTCGCATTTGGCACACCCACAAAGGCAAGTGATGCAGCCGCTTCTGGATGGGCAGTGATCATGTCTGTGACTATCGACATATTGGACTGAATATAATCCAAGTTAGCACTTGAAGGTGCTGTGCCCATCATCATCACAACGCTTTTGTCTTCGTTAGGAGCCAGCTCTGAGGGAATAAAGCTAAACATCACTGGTAAAGACGCAAACACAATTATGGCAAATGCGACGATTACCGGACGGTGATTAAGCACTGCACTTAACATGCGGCTGTAGCGGTTGGTGAGGCCATTAAGAAAACGCTCAACGCCACGCTCGAACCTATTCGGCTCAGAGTGGGCTTTGAGGATCTTAGAGCACATCATTGGCGATAACGTGAGTGCCACAATACCGGAGATAAATACCGCACCAGCAAGGGTGAGTGCAAACTCTTTAAACAGAGAGCCAGTTATTCCGCCCATTAACGCAATTGGTGCATACACTGCGGCTAACGTAATGGTCATTGAGATAACAGGGGCTGCTATTTCACGGGTACCTATTATCGCTGCTCTAAAGGGGGTTTCGCCAAGTTTGATATGCCGGTCGACATTCTCAACGACCACGATGGCGTCATCCACCACTAAGCCAATCGCCAGCACCATCGCCAGCAGTGTCATTAGGTTGAGTGTAAAGCCAAACATCAGCATGACGACGGCAACACCAATCAGTGACAACGGGATGGTGACTATTGGAATAATGACCGCCCTGAATGAGCCCAAGAAGAGGGTGATAACCACAATCACAATCAGTGCCGCTTCGCCAATCGTCTTGATCACTTCATTGATCGATTCATCAATCGCCAGTGACGAGTCATAAAGGATACGCGCCTTCATTGATACCGGCAGGTTACGGGTGATATCTGGCATCATCGCACGCGCATCAGCAGCCACAATCAGTGGGTTAGCTGTTGGGGTGACGTCTAAGCCAATAACAACCGCTTCTTGCCCATCGGCGAGTGCGCGGTAAACGTCATGGCTTTTTTCTAAGCTGACATCGGCAATATCACCAAGACGAATAACCAGGCCGTCCTGACTGCCGACCACCAGTTTTTCTAACTCGGAAACGGTGGCGACTTGGGTGTCTGCGGTGCCATTAAACAGGGTGAAAGTATTGTTTGCCTGACCCACTGCAGATTGATAGTTGTTAGCTTGTAGTACGTTCATTACGTCGGTCGACGATAGGCTAAAAGCCCCCATACGTGCTGGATCTAACCAAATGCGCATGGCGTACTTAATACCGCCATAAAGGTTGACTTTGGCGACACCATCAATGGTGAATAATTCTGGCTTTACCACGCGCTCAAGATAGTCGGTAATTTGGCTAGAGTTAATTTGCTCACTGTAAAATGAGATGTATAACACCGATGTCTGCGAGCCGGTAGACATGTCAACCGTTGGGTCTTCTGCTTCTTTAGGAAGCTGCGACCGTACTGAGTTAACTTTAGCGAGAATGTCTGCCAATGCCCCATTGGGGTCGGTGTTGAGTTTCATGTAAACGGTGATTTTTGAGCTACCCAGAAAACTGTCTGAGGTCATGAAATCAACGTTGTCAGCTTGAGCTAAAGCTTGCTCAAGCGGCTGGGTAATAAAGCCTTGTATCAAGTTTGAATCGGCACCGTAATAACTGGTGGTGACAGTGACCACGGTATTGGTCATTTCAGGGTACTCTCGAACCTGCATACTGTTTAGCGAATAAAAGCCAAGTAATAGGATTAGAAAGCTAATTGACGCAGCCAACACAGGTCTGCGGATAAATATATCAGTAAAGCGCATGACTCTGACCTCCGCTTATAGCTGTGGCAATGTGGCGGGAGGCGTTAATGCTTTATCCTCACTCACACTGATTTTGCTATTGTTACTCAAGCGAACTTGGCCTGAGGTGACGATCATATCGCCAGGCTTTATCTCGCCTGTCACTAACGCATTATGAATGCCACGTTCAACGACATTCACGTTGATCTGTTTAACGCGTTTAACTTGCTCGCCGTCTTCGACTTTGTCTTCAATGACATAAACTGAGTTGCCGTAAAGGGTAAAGCTGATGGCCGTTTGTGGTAGCACGATTTGCTCAACGAGTTCAGGCAACAGGATGTCGACTTTAGCAAACATTCCGCTACGCAATTTTGAATCGGTATTGGGAATTTGTGCCTGTACTTGAATCAAACCACTTTGGTAAAAAACAGCGGGTTCAATTGCCGATATTATGCCTTCAAAGGGTTCGGTCGGATAAGCGTCAACATAAACATGCACAGCTTGTCCTGTCGCGATATGCGGTAACTGCGTTTGTGGAATGGTGAAACGAATTTTCATGGTGCTGATATCTTCAAGACGCACAATTTTAGTGCCTGTTTGTAGGTACTCACCTAAATTGACGTTACGAATACCCACCAAGCCTCCAAAGGGAGCGCTGATTTCACGGCGGCCAATGGTGGCGCTTAAGCCTTCGCTATCAGCCACAAGTGCCAAGTATTTTGATTCACTGTTATCAAGGTCTTGTTTAGACACTGAGTTCTGTTGGTACAATTTGGTGAGTCGCTTAAAGTCTTCTCTCGCGGCAGGCAGCTGTACTTGCTTACTCTTAAGGTTGGCTTTCTCTACTTTAGAATCGAGCTCAATCAGCATTTGGCCTGTTTCAACACGGCTACCGTTTTCAAATTTAATTGCTGACACTACACCTGCAAGTTCATTGGCGATAGTGACCCCTTGATTGGGCTCCACAAAGCCAATGGCATTAATGGTCGACTGCCAAGTGTTTGATGCAACAGTGATAGCGGTCACTGGAGCGACTGGCTCGGGCATATTAGCAATAGCATCGGCAATTTTACCTTTTACAAACAGGTTAAATCCAATGACAGAACCAAATGCGAGTACGGCGATAATTAACATTACCAGGGTCCATTTTTTCATGTCCTGATAGCTCCTTTAATGAGTGGGTTTAATGGGGATTAGAATCGTTTTCCAGCATAGATCGCAAGCAAGTTCGATTTCATGGGGTTCATACTGGATCTGTCCACGACGAGTTGTTCGAGCGATGGCCATGGCAGGTTCCATAGAGAGCGCATATAAGGCGCGTGGGTGCAAAGGCTGCATAATGCCAGCGGCTTTGCCCTCATCAAAAAGTTGCTTTAGTGGTGCAAACAGGGTGATTTCGATATTGCGGATCTCTTCATTATTGATTTCAGGTAGATGAGCATACTGCTCATAGCTTAAATTTGTTGGAGTGCGCTGTTTACCAAAACTATGCATTTTTAACCATATACGTTTAAACCTTTGCTCTAATGTACCTAGCTGGTGGTCTTCTAATATAAAGGCTGCAACATGCGCTAGGACGTTCTTCCTAAGCTCTAAGATCAATTCGTTTTTGTCTTTAAAGTAGCGATAGATTGTGCCCGCCGCGACACCCGCTTCATTAGCCACTTGTTGCATTGACAGGCCTTGAATACCACTAGAAGCGATAATCTTCTCTGTCGCTCTTAAAATTAAGTCACGTTTGTTTGGCATAGTTGTTACCAGGGTATGAATGAACGTTCATTCACTAGTCTAGTGATCACACCGAGAATTGGCAAGAAATATAAAGCGTGCGGAAGACTCTTTACAAAATTGAACTACAAAAGGCAGATAATGTTCTATTAACTATAGTCTGTAAAATAGTGACGAGTATCGTCAGCTATAAGCGCGGCCCTTAGGGTTCGTTTCAATGCTTCTATTCTTTTCTGACTAGAATGCGTTACGAGCTTTTCGTTTAGCCCGCTAAGCATCATCGCTGAAGCTGTGTACTAAAATCATTATTTTTTACGGTAAAGAGTCAAACAAAAACTAAGCTCGGAAGATCTACAGCCCTTAGCTTTCTGCTATCATTCGTTTTCTAGTACCCCCTTTCATATACCTTGGTTGTTAAGTACAGATGAAGCTCAATCCCGGACAAAATGAAGCCGTCCACTATGTCAGTGGCCCTTGTTTAGTGCTTGCTGGTGCAGGTAGTGGCAAAACCAGAGTGATTATTAACAAGATTGGTTATCTGGTCGACAAGTGTGGCTATAAGGCCCGCAATATTGCCGCTGTGACCTTTACCAATAAGGCTGCGCGCGAGATGAAAGAGCGTGTCTCTAAGTCTATGGGGCGTAAAGAAGCTCGTGGTCTATGGATTTCGACGTTTCATACTCTAGGGTTAGAGATCATCAAGCGTGAGCATAAAGTGGTTGGGTTAAAGCCTGGATTCTCACTGTTTGATGATCAAGACACTTTATCTTTGCTGAAAGAGCTGACGCAAGACGAGTTAGATGAAGATAAAGATCTATTACGTTCGCTGGCGACCACTATTTCCAATTGGAAAGGGGATTTGGTTATTCCAGAGCAAGCCACCAAAATTGCTAAGGATGAGCAGCAACAGTTATTTGCGGTGCTTTACCATCGCTATGCTCAGCACATGAAAGCGTATAACGCGCTCGATTTCGATGATTTAATTCTGTTGCCTACTTTATTGCTTAGACAAAATGAAGAGGTGAGGACGCGCTGGCAGACTCGGTTTAAATATATGCTGGTGGATGAGTATCAAGACACTAACACTAGTCAATACGAGATGGTGAAGTTGCTCGTGGGTGAGCGGGCTCGTTTTACCGTGGTGGGTGACGACGATCAGTCAATCTACTCGTGGCGCGGGGCTAAACCGCAGAATCTGGTGTTGCTTGGCAAAGATTTCCCTAAATTAAAATTGATAAAACTGGAGCAAAATTACCGCTCTAGTCAGCGTATTTTACGTGCCGCAAACATACTGATCGCCAATAACCCGCATATTTATGAAAAAGCCCTGTTTAGCGAACTCGCTTATGGTGAGCCTATTCGGGTATTAATTGCGGCAAATGAGGAGCAAGAAGCCGAACGGGTTGTGGCGGAGATTATCCGACATAAGTTTGTTGGGCGCACCCAGTATGGTGCCTACGCTATTTTGTACCGTGGTAACCATCAGTCTCGTTTACTCGAGCGGGCACTAATGACCAACCGTATCCCTTATAAGCTTAGCGGCGGGACATCCTTTTTTGGTCGAGCTGAGATTAAAGACATCATGGCTTACCTGCGCTTGGTGGTGAATCCTGATGACGATAATGCCTTTTTACGGATTGTTAACCTGCCTAAACGAGGTATTGGCCCTGCCACATTAGAGCGTTTAGGTAACTTCTCTAACAAAAAACAGATCTCAATGTTTGCCGCCATTTTTGAGGCCGATCTGAACCATGAACTGCCTCCAGCGGCGATGGCTTCTTTGTACCAATTTGGCCGTTTTGTGGTTGAAACGGGAGAGGTCGCTTTGCGCGGCGAGCCCGTTGAAGCGGTAAAGCAGTTGATCAGAAAGATCAATTACGAAGACTACCTCTACGAAACCAGTACCAGCGCTAAAGCTGCCGAGATGCGCATGAAAAACATTTCGGAGCTGTACCGATGGGTTACTGAAATGCTTGAAGGTGACGATCTTGATGAGGGGATGACACTGCAGGAGGTGGTGGCTCGCTTAACGTTACGCGACATGATGGAGCGTAATAGCGAAGATGAAGGTGGAGACCAAGTGCAGTTGATGACCTTACATGCATCAAAAGGCTTGGAGTTCCCATTCGTATTTATGGTCGGCGCAGAAGAACGCATTTTGCCTCATCAAAGCAGTATTGATGAAGGTAATGTCGATGAAGAACGTCGCTTAGCCTACGTAGGGATCACGCGAGCACAAAGAGAGCTGTGGTTTGTGATCTGTCGTGAGCGCCGACAGTTTGGTGAAACGATACGTTGTGAACCCAGTCGTTTTTTGATGGAGTTACCACAAGATGACTTGATCTGGGAAAATCGTAAGCCAGTGCAAAGTGCAGAACAACTACAGCAAAAAGGTAAGAGCAATATTGCTAACCTGAGAGATATGTTTAAGAAGTAAATGTTTTATATTTTACCGCGCAGCAGATCCGCATTCTGCTGCGTTAAGCGCACACTTGGTTTTTTGCGCTATTAAGTTCAAATACTTTACCCAGCGCAATACCTTGGCCTTTCTTAAAGCCTATCTCTGATAACACTTGGCAGTGTGCTTTACTGCAAATTCCCACCGCGAATATTTCAAGCTCTAGCGCACGAGCGGCGCAGTAATAGGCTTTTATAAGCTTGAGGTACTGTTCACTTTCGAGGTGAGTTGCGTAGCTTGGATCTAGCTTTAATGACTGAATAGGTAAAAAGGTTAAGCTGCTTATAGCGCTATGAGCGCTGCCGTAAGCTTCTATCCCTAACTGCACGTTGAGACTGCTGAGTATTTCAAAAGCGTTAATGTGGTTATTGGTATTTTGTACGAAGGATTTCTCATTGAAAAAGAGTGTTAGTTTGCTCAGATCAAAGCCGCATTGCTTAATCTTATTCTTTAATGATCTCAGTGCATGCTTGTGATTTAAATGCTGGCTTGATATTGAAACCTGCAAATGGAAGTCGACGCCAAATTGCTGTTCTAATGTTTGAAACCCCTCATTAATGCCTGCTAGCAGGTAATTATCCAACTCTATAAGCAAATTGCAGTGCTCAGCGATGTTATTGAGCTGCAATTGCTTCACTTTGCCTAGTGTTGGATGATGCCAAAATAATCTTGGTTCAAATGCAATGACCCGCTCAGTGTCGAGTTCCATTATAGGTAAGTAGCTAAGTTGTAGCTCGCCTTTTTTAAGTGCCATCTTGAGTTCGTTTTCTAGCTCAAGTTCTTGGACTTGTTGCTTATTGTTACCGTGATCAAAGATCACGTAGCAACCTTTACCTTTTGATTTCGCTTGGTACATTGCGTTATCAGCGTTGCGCAGCACCGACTCACTCGTGTCTGAATTGCTTGAGCCGCTCATGGCGACTCCGATACTGGCACTGGAGTTGACTTGTTGGTTTGAAAGGGTAAAGGGGTGGGACAACTCAACTAATACACGCTCAGCGACATCTTCAGCATCTTTCTGGTTGCCAACGGAATCCAATAAGATAACAAACTCATCACCGCCTAAACGGGCTAGCATGTCGTTACTGCGAATGCAGAAGTGCAGGCGTTTGGCTGTTTCAATTAGAAAACGGTCGCCCTCTAGATGACCTAAAGTGTCGTTTAACAGCTTAAACCTATCCATGTCGATAAACAGCACTGCAAACTTGTCGAGAGTGTGGCGTCGAACATGTTTAATTGTTTGCGATAAACGCTCCATAAACATGGCGCGATTAGGTAACCCTGTGAGGTTATCGTGTTTGGCGTCATGTACCAGTTGTCGTTCAATGCGTTTACGCTGATGGATCTCTTGTTCAAGATCCTCATTTACACAAGCAAGTGCTTGAGTGCGCTCATGTACCTTCTCTTCTAATTGCTCGTAACTGAGTTGCAATGACTCTGACGAAAGTTTTTTCTCTATCGCTGTGGCGATATGCTGCGAGACAAAGGTAAGCAGCTCTAAGTCTTTTTCTTGGTAGTTTTGGCTATAGCTGTAACTGTAAATGGTGAGCGAACCACTGACTTTTCCGTGGATCAATAATGGTAAGCCTATCCACTGGTTTATCTCTTGGGTGTCATTGAGTTCAGGGGCTTCACAATAGAGCTCTCCTGATTGAATTAATGCATCAATGTCACTGCGCTCTAATAATCTAGGTTTATGGTTTAATAAAATATACTCAGTTAACCCGTCACTAACGGCTCTAGGCTTAGGAGAAGGTAGATCAAACTGTGAAACAAAGTAGGGGAAACTTAAAGTGTTTCGTTCTTCGTTAAGCAACGAGATAAAGCAATTATTGATTGGGATAAGGTGACTAATGACCCGATGAAGCTCTTCGTAAAACTCTAGGCTATCAATATTGGATGTTGCGAGGTCGGCAATCTCAAACAAAGACTGCTGCAATCGCTCGGCTCTTCGTCTTTCATAGACTTCAAGTTTCAACTTGTTGTAAGCAATGCTGAGCTCTTTGGTGCGAGTTTCGATAGCGAGCTCAAGTTGCTCTTGATATTGCAAACGTTCAACGACAGCAGAGATATGATGACTAATGAAATTCATCAGTTCTACTTCTATATCGCCATAGTGGATGTTGGAGTCATAGCTTTGCACCACAAGCACCCCAGTGGTGCACTCTGCGCTCCTAATTGGAACCCCTACCCACAGATGACAGTTGCTGCCTCTGGGGATAATAGCGTTAGAGTTGACGAGCTGTTGGTAAGTGTCGTTATTGCAAACCAGTGCTTGTTCGGTTTTAAGCACATAACCCGTTAAACCGCTATAAAGCATCTCGGATAGATCTTCGTCGGGGTAACAATCTTGTGGGTGTCGATCTTTTTCATCTGCAAAAAAGGGAATTTCAATTCTTCCCGTAACAGGATTTAGTGTCGCGATGAAGAAATTATCAGCAGCAATGAGCTTTTTGAGGGATTGATGCAAAGATGAGTAAAACTCTTCAGGTGTGCTGACACTGGCAGCTAAGTTGGAAATATCCAACAGAGCGTTTTGAGTGATCTCAGCGCGCTTGTATTTAAGAGCCAATACTTTTAAGCGTGCAATCCTTTTGTGCAATCTCACAGTTTCTGTCGACTGCAATGTTTCTTCCCTAAACATGCATTTCCGCCAAGCGCTATTTTTATTTTGATCATGATTTTAACTAATCTTTATAAATAACATGAAAAATGTTTATATCCAAAGCTTTATTTTTGTCCGATCGTGCTATAAAACCGTACAAACGACTCAAATCTTGAGCAAGCAGATGAAAAATGCAAATCAAGTGTAGACGGGGGGGTGTTTTATCCATATTATATGCGTCGCTAACAAGGCAAGGCACCCATAGCTCAGCTGGATAGAGCGCACCCCTCCGGAGGGTGAGGCCGAGGGTTCGAATCCTTCTGGGTGCACCAGATAGGAAACGGATGTTTTGTTAGTAGGAAATAGCAGTGGTGATTGTAGCTCAGTTGGTAGAGCCCCGGATTGTGATTCCGGTTGTCGTGGGTTCGAGCCCCATCAGTCACCCCATTTTTCCTCGTGTTGTTAGAATAGTTTTAAAAGTTCGGTGATTAGCGCAGCCCGGTAGAGTATCAGGCTTGTGATAAGAAGCGGAGCAGAGGGTGACCCTCTTTAAATATCTAATTTAGACTCGGTGATTAGCGCAGCCCGGTAGCGCATCTGGTTTGGGACCAGAGGGTCAGAGGTTCGAATCCTCTATCACCGACCACATTTAAAAGATAACGAGTTTACTCGATATTTAGTTAGACAAAAGATTTTCGGATTCTTAGTAAAATAAGAGCGCAGCCCGATAGCGCATCCTGATTTGAAGCAAGAGCGGACCAGAGAGTCAGAGGTTCGAATCCTGCTTTTTACAAGATACCGACCATCTTAAAAAAGTTTACGGTGATTAGCGCAGCCCGGTAGCGCATCTGGTTTGGGACCAGAGGGTCAGAGGTTCGAATCCTCTATCACCGACCACTTTCGAAAAGCCTCTTGAGAAATCAAGAGGCTTTTTTCGTTTTGATTTAAGCCCGGTTCGAATCCTCTCTTTTTATGAACCGCTGGCCGACGGCTTTACTAGAAAGCCCTTCGAGAAATCGAGGTGCTTTTTGTTGGTTACAATTAAAGGCTCGAATCCTACTTTTAACGACCGACCACTTTCGAAAAGCCTCCTGATAAATCAGGAGGCTTTTTTCGTTTTGATTAAAGCCAGGTTCGAATCCTCATTTTTTATGAACCGATAGCCGACCACTTTACTAGAAAACCCTTCGAGTAATCGAGGGGCTTTTTGTTGGTTACAATTAAAGGCTCGAATCCTACTTTTAACGACCGACCACTTTCGAAAAGCCTCTTGAGAAATCAGGAGGCTTTTTTCGTTTTGATTAAAGCCAGGTTCAAATCCTCATTTTTTATGAACCGATAGCCGACCACTTTACTAGAAAGCCCTTCGAGCAATTCAAGGGCTTTTTTTGTGTGTTGAATTTACTTGAATATTCCACTTCTGCTGTGTATTGATCGGAAAAACGATCATGTTCATCCAATCAATGCGCATGAGTTAAGGCTTAAGTGCAGCTGGATTGACAGCATACTCAATACATTTGGTATTTTGAGGAAAGCAATTTTAGAGTTTAAAGCGATTGAAATTTTACTGCAGACAAACAAAAGGCCTCTGTTGAGGCCTTAATCAATTTGGTTATGCGGGTGTCTCGCTATAGCTCAATGTCTATTGGTGGTGATACATAGCCCATATAAGCATTGGTCTTTAAGGGGACGAAACGTGCTAACTGCTGTTTCTCTTCTATGCCGGTGACGATAACCTCAATGTCTAGCCCTTTGGCTACATTGATTAAGGCACGGCAAAGCTCACTGCTATGCTCACTGTCATCATAATATGCAAATGATTGATCTAACTTAACATAGCTAGGTCTTAAGCTTTGTAAGTAGCGCATTGAGCCAAACTGGCGACCAAAATGATCGATACCAAAGTGTGCACCATTGTCTCTAATAACCGTACACAGAGCTTCACAAGCCTCTGGGCTGCTATATACCGCCGCTTCTGGTATATCAAAACATATACGTTCTCTCAACGCAGATGATCGCAGCAATTTATTGAGCCACTGATGGAACTCAATGTCATTGATACTTTCAAACGTTAGGTTGATAGCAATAGGTTCAAAATTACGGCCGAGTAAGTCTTTTGCACTAATAGTTTCGATTAAACATTTATCGAGTAAAGTGCCCAGCGATAATAGTTCAATATAAGGCATGAACTGACCCGCAAACACTTTTTTATCACCGATCTCTAGCTGACAATAAAGCTCTCTTTGTAGTACTGAATCATTGTCATTAAGTAATATAGGTTGCCACTTAAACTTAAACTTGCCACCGCTAATTGCGGTACTGAGGTGCTCTCGCCATTGCTCGCGAGTAAACAGTTGTTTCTCATTTGTCTCAAACCAATGGAATACTTTATTTTCCTGCAGTGATTTTTGCAGTGCATTGTCAGCCTGCGCCAAAATGTCGCTAACCGTCATTTGACCTATGCGTTCTGCAATCCCTAGTGCGAAGCCTTCATTTGGCTTACAACCGGCTTTAGACATTTCTTGGTTAATGGTGCGAATAAGGGTCTGCAAGTATTTACTGGTTTGATCATGCTCAGAGCTTGTGATCAGAAACGCAAACTCATAGGCGGCAATACGGGCGATGACGGATGTGGTCACGCCGTCTAAATGCTGCTTCATTTTTTCAGCTAACAGCTTGATGGTCTCATCTCTTACTTGGTAACCATATTTACTGTGGACCTCTTCAAGCCAGTCCATTTTAGCCATAATAAGCGCACCGTTCTTCGGCTCGCTTAACCAGCCATTCAACCTACCCATCATGTATTGACGATTGGGGAGGGTAGAGACTTGGTCAACTAGATTTTTCTTTCTCAGCTCGCCGACCTCCTCATCAAGAGAGGTAAAGATCTGTTTGAGCTGCTCAGACATGCTATTGAAGGCTTGAACGACTGATTTCAGCTCAAGGGTTCTAGGCACCACCATATCAGGGCCAAACTTTCTATTGGCTATCTCTTTAGCATGTTCCGCAATTTCATGTAATGGCTTCAAAATCCACGTAAGGCCAACACGGGCCAAAATAATTGCAATTAAAAAAAGTATGGAAAAAACAATGATTGCATTGGTCATTGTGCGCCACAGTTCATGGTAACCAAAACCTGGGTGGGCGGTGATCTCTAGTCTTGCTAGTTGGATCCATCCTGAAGTAATCGTGCTTTCTCGTCGAATTGTCTTGAAGAGGTCAAGGTCAATAAACCACTGCGGCACACCTTCAATAGCGACTGGATTTTGCCAAGCTTGCTGTTTGCCATCGACTAACCAAGTTAATTTGACCTCTTGGTAATAACCCCCTTCGAAGATGACATTGATTAAGGTTTCTGCACCGACAATATCGCCCGCTTCTAAATCGGGTACCAGCATGATACCGAGCGAATTGCTGGTATTGTTGAGGTCAGATTCCATTTGCTTGGTCAGAAAGCTCTGAGTTTCGGTAAACTGCACATACCCTAAACTCGCTACCACTAGCAAAAATAGAACAAACAGAAGTGTGTATATCTGTCGAAACAGTGTCATCTTGTTAACTACTCCAGTTTTAGTTTAGGTTGTTTGAGTCGCTCAACACCTAAACGTTGTTTTAGGTCATTCCACTTCGCAAGTTTCGATGATGATCCTGCTAGAACGCCTCGTCCTTTTTCTTTATTTAGCCACAATTGTCGACCGTTAAAACTGTATACCGGGATTAGATCCTTGCGCTGCGTTGCTGGTTTTATGGATTTATCAAGGTTATCTAAAACGAGGGGGATGGAAGAGGGAGTTTCATAGTAGGCAAGCACCATATGGTATTGGTTTACGCTGGTTGCCTTAACCATAGTAATGCGTAATTTATCTTCTGAAACACCAAGTTGGAGCAACGTGAAATACTTTGCGATAGAAAAATCTTCGCAATCCCCGCCGCTAACGCCAATAAACTCCATTGGCGTAGCCCAATAATTCTTATTTCCCCAAAGTTTTATATCTTCGACAAAATGAAAGAGGTTAAAAAAATTATTAACCATCAATATTTTATCGCTATCTTGTAATTCCCTCGCTTCGTCAAGAATTTTAAACCAAGCTCTAATACGTTTACCCGCCCGCTCTCCATATTGAGATTCTATTGTTTGGGTAATATGTGCAGAGTCTAGTTGTGGTACTGGATTTGCGTCTAGATAAAGAGAAGACACAGACAAAGCCAATACCGCCAATTTGAATTGACAGACTTTTTTTAATTTTTTTAATTTATAAAGCCTGTCATTCATACTGCGCTAGCTCGTCTCCTAATTAACAACTTCATCTACGGTATATATATGCCATTTCATATCGGCAGTGGTGTCATCACCAGTGAGTTCCGCTATTACTCGGCGATTCACTTTATGCGCAGCAGCGGTATGAGTCGGATCGATTGGGCGATCAAAACTATATCCTACAGCACTTAAACGAGATGATTCAATATCAAAGCGCTCGCTTAGCAATGCACTTACGGCATTCGCTCTGTTTTGCGATAGTTCTTGGTTATGATCATGAGATCCCGTTTTACTACAATGGCCCTCAATAACCGCTTGTGTATTGGGAAACTTTTGCATAAAACTGGCAATGATTTCTACTTGGGTATAGTAAACCGGATCGATGTAGTAAGAGTCATTGGCAAACAAAATCTTTAACTCTTGACGTTCATTGATGGGTTTGATTTTACCACAACCATAGTTATCGATAGTTGCCCCGAGCTCTGTTTCTGTGCAACGCTCTCTTGCTACGATGACACCGTCATGATCGATATCATTTAAATCGTAAACCTGCTTAGTCGGCGTGTCCATTGATACAGTATCACGCATTGAACAGCCACCTAATATGGCTAAACTCAATATTATAATTAAGGTTTTCATTGCGGTACTCCTCCTTCGTAATCTCGTTCACCTTGCCATACATCTGGGCGAGTCACTCTTAATGAATCAAGTAATTGCCCTGTCGCATTGAGAATGCGGTATTGCGACACTATTTGGTCATATTCAGAGACTAAATAATCCTTTCTTGCTTCAAATAATTCATTTTCGGTATCGAGCAAATCCAGTAATGTACGTTGACCTAAATTGAACTGTTGGCTATAGGCTACTTGCGTGTCTTTAGCTGCAATAACGTGGTCACGAATATACATTTTTTGCGGTGTTAATAGCTCATATGCATTCCAAGCTAAGTTAACCCCTTCAACGACTTGTCTATGCGCACGTTGACGGATCTCTTTGGCTTCACCTATTTTATAGGCTGCTTCTTTTTCTCGGGCCAAATCACGGCCACCCGCAAATAGGTTGTACTTAACTCTGATCATGGCAACGAGATCGTTACTATGGCCACCAACATTGTTACTTGATAACAATGAGTAACCGTCTTCACCGTCAAGATCGTTATTCCAATTACCATCAAGCTCTAAGGTAAACTTAGGGTAATAATTTGATTGAGCCGAATCTTTTTCATTCTCAGCGGCATGAATGTCACTTGAGGCTGATTTAAGGATCGGGTGATTATCTTGCGCCATCATCACACTGGTGCTGAGGTCGCTTGGTAACATATCGGCATCAGGCACTGGAACGATCATATCTTCAGGCTCTTGCTCCACAATGCGAACGAACTGTGATCTGGCATCATAGAAATTATTGCGAGCAGAAATCACATTGGCATTCGCACGTGCTAAACGGCCGGTGATTTGAGATAGATCTGCCGTTGAGCTTAATCCTGAATCGGTTCTTTGTTTAATCTGATCATATATATCTTTATGGCTTTCGAGGTTTTTCTCAGCCAAGGTGAGCACTTGTTCACTGCGGATGTAGTTGGTGTATACCTTAACCACATCAAGCGCCATATCTTCGGCTGCCGCAAATAATGCCCATTGCTCTGCACTGGCTTCAAAGCTATATCTATCAACTTCGCTGCTGGTATAAAAACCGTCAAATAGCATTTGTTTAATACTAAAACCGGCTTCACCTCGTTCTAGCTCAATAACACCGTCATCATCGACGTCACCTTGGCCTGCACGGCGACGAGTCGATGGGCTGTTAGTTTGCTCCCATCCGTAACCACCAGAAATATCGACGGTAGGCATGTAACCTGCAACAGCTTGGTTAACTTGCTCTTCTCGTGCTTTAAAGCGATTAAATGCGATCCGTATTTCAGGATTTGTATCTAATGTGTGCGCTACTGCTTGCTCTAACGTTTGGCTATAAGCCGACGCGGGCAATATTAGTGCGCCAACGGCGAGTGCAATGGCACTACGTCTTACCTGCCGCATTATGCTGCTGTCCATGTTAACCCCTCCAGGTCGTTTTTTATAAGGCTTCAACGCTCTCTGAGCGCCGTATCTTTAGCCCGTAATATTGGATTAAGTATGTACTCTAAAACAGATCTCTGCCCAGTAATCACATCAACCGAGGTTAACATCCCTGGTATGATAGGCATTTCCGTGCCATCGTCCTTTGTTAAGCTAGAAAACTCCGTTCTAACTTTTACAATATAGAAACTATTGCCCTCTTCATCTTGTGTAGTATCAGCACTAATATGCTCTACAACCCCATTTAACCCACCATATCGAGTGAAGTCATAAGCGGTGATTTTGACTACTGCCGGAAGGCCCGGATGTAAGAATGCGATGTCTTTGGGGATAATCTTGGTTTCAATAAGCAGCTTGTCTTCTGAAGGAACAATTTCAATAATATCAACGCCAGGCTGTACAACACCGCCGAGCGTATTAATGTGAATCGTTTTAATGGTGCCGTTAACAGGGGAGGTGATTTCAGCTTTACTGACTTTGTCTTGTGCGCCAACTTGTGCTTCATTCATACGCGACAGCTTGGTTTGCATCTCATTTAACTGAGCCCGAGTATCCGCAGCAAAAATAAGCACAGTTTCTCTGCGCTTCAAAATGGCCTCATCCATGGTTGACTTCACTTTTGGGCGTAATAACCGTAATGAAGACAGCTCTCCTTGAATGTCGTTTACGACTCGCTGCAGCTTGAGCAGTTCAACTTCGGGAACAATCCCTTTATCTGCTAGTGGCCTCGTCAGCTCTAGTTCTCTAGAGACTAATTGGAAGCTTGTTGTGAGTGTTCTGATTTTAGAGGCTAACTCTTGGATCTCTTGATTTCGTTGTTGGATCTGTCTTGCTTGGATCTCGAGCTGGTTACTCAGGTTATCAATCCGACCTTGGTACTCTTCTCGTTGTCTCTTAGTGAGCTCCGGCTCATTATCTTCTAATAACTCAGGAAAAATTAGCACATGAGGTTGTATTTTTACTTGCTCTCTCCAGTCAGTGCCGATATTAGAAATAGTGATACTGTTCAACTCGGTTTTTAAACGGATGACATTGGATAGTAAACTATTAACCTCTTGCTCTTGCTGGGCAAAGTCAGATTTAAAGCGTGTTGCATCAATGCGTGCAAGTGCTTGTCCCTTGGTCACCATAAAGCCTTCTTGCACGTACATATCTTGCAATATGCCGCCATCTAAGCTCTGTATTATCTGGATTTGAGAAGAGGGAATGACTTTTCCCATTCCTGTCGTGACTTGATCCAACTCAGCAAAGTAGGCCCAAATCAAAAATGTGACGGCGAGCGATGCAAGCGCCCATATGGTTAATCGATGGCTGGTCGGTGCATCGGCCATCATGGCGCCATAAACATCGTCAACCATGTCTAAGTCTTGTGAAGTTAAATGCTTACTCATTTATTTACCGCTCCTGCAAGCAAGCCTTCATTTAGCTTTTTAAGTACATCAGCTTTAGCACCGTCGGCAACAATGTGGCCACGGTCTAATACGATAATGCGGTCAACCAAATTCAATAAGTGCATTTTGTGGGTAATAAGCAATAGCGTTCGGTCTTTACTGACATTGTGCATAGCTTGAATAAACTGTTTTTCAGCTCTAGCATCTAAACTGGCCGTTGGTTCATCCATTAATAATACCGGGGGATCGTTCAGCGTTGCTCGTGCTAATGCAATGGTCTGTCGTTGACCACGAGAAAGCTCTCTGCCTCCTTCACCCACTTGTTGATCGAGCCCTTCGGATTCTAGATTAGTAAACAAGTTAACCCCTGATAACTGTACGGCCCTAATCAGCTGATGTTCGGTTACTTGTCGTGTTCCAAAGAGGATGTTGTCGCGAATGGTGCCGTGAAACAAAGTAATATCTTGCGGTAAATAACCGAAGTTACGTCGTAGATCACTTGGGTGTATTTGAGCTGAATCTAGGCCGTCGTATGTGAGACTGCCCTTGCTAGGCTGAAAAAGTCCAACCAGCACTTTAGCGAGAGTACTTTTACCTGAACCATTACGGCCTATTATTGCAATCCGTTCGCCAGGTTCAATTTTTATTGATAATGGATGAAGTATTGGCCGTTCTGAATTTGGATAGCTAAATGCTAAGTGGTCCGCACTAATTTGGCCTTGTAATCGCTGTCTGCTAACGAGATGACCTTTGTTTTCAAACTCACTCTCTTGAGCCATGATTTCATTAAGTTGACGCAGTGCACTGGCAGTTTGGTTGCCTCGTGTCATTAATCCTGCTAACTGCGCCATAGGGGATATTGCGCGACTGGATAAGATCACGGCTGCAATGATGCCACCCATAGAGATTAGATTGTCTGCTACACGATAGACACCTAATATTACGACGAAAATAACAGAAGTCTGCACCACGAATGTCGCGACATTCGTGACTGAAGTTGAAATCTTTTTAGATTTTAACTGCCAGCTAGCGGTATGCCCGATCATCTGTTGCCAACTTTTTTGAACTAAGCCTTCGGCACCACTTGATTTGATAGACTCTAGTGATGAAAGTGACTCGATAAGATGACCATGTTTTAAGCCTGAGAATTTATTACTTTCTTCTATTGCCGCTTTTAGTTTTGGCTGCATAATCAAGGTGTAAGCAATAATTATAAAACTACCGACCAATGGAATAAGCGCAAGATCACCTGCGACTAGGTAGATAATGGTCAAAAAGAATAGCGCAAAGGGCAGATCGACTAATGTGGTAATGGTGGCAGAGGTGAGAATATCTCGAATACTGTCAAATTCTCCGAGTTGCTTGGCCATACCGCCCACACTTGGCGAACGTTTTTCTAATGGAATCCCGACGGCCTTTGCGAACAGTTGCGAGGAGACGATAATATCGACTTTCTTACCCGCGACATCGATTAAGTAACTGCGTAACTGACGCATTACCAAGTCAAAGATATAAGCTATGCCCGCACCTATCGCTAATACCCATAAAGAATTAAATGCTAAGTTAGGCACGACTTTGTCGTATACATTCATAATAAATAGTGGCGACACCAGTGCGAATAAGTTGACTAATACTGATGCGATTAAGGCGTCACGATAAATTGGGGCAGAGTCTTTAAGTGTCTGTAATAGCCAGTGAGATTTGTTCTCGTGAAGGTGGACATCAAAGCCCATATCGCCACGATACTCCTGTTTAACAAGAAACAAGTAGCCCACATAAAGCGCTTCGAGCTCTTCAATTGACAGCGTTTCTTCACCGCCGGTTTCAGGTAACTGGATAATCGCTTTATCGTGCTCAACATCTAGCTCTCGAAGTAGGCAGGCTTTTTTATCTTTCAGCAGCAAAATACACGGCAGTAAAATTGGCGTTATTTCATTGAGTCCCTTACGGGATAGCTTAGCTGCTAAACCTGCTCGGCTGGCTGCTTGAGGCAGTAGCTCTGGTGTTAGGACATGCCCTTGCATAGGCAGGCCTGCCGCCAGAGAGTCGCTGGAGCAAGGGCTACCGAAGTATTCAGTAAGTAAAACTAAACTGTCTAGCAATGGATCAACAATAACGCGCTGAGATGCTGAAATGGTCCATTGCTCAGTTTTCTTAGAAGCTGAAACTGTCACCTTGGGGACTTATCCTTAAGATTTTATTATGTATTGTTTGTTAGTATCGGTCATGATGGCCTATTTATCCACAGGCCATCATCCCACTAAGTGCTTAAGGTATGATCGTGAAACCTTGTGCCCAGAGTTCTTCATTTAGCGAGTCAGGCATATTGACAGCTGCTGGGGCTGCAGAGTCACCAGTAGAGGTACCTACAATTAATGGGCCCTCACCATTGCTGCCTAACAGCCCTGTAATTATTTGGGCCTCACTCGAGCCGAACTCGGTAAATAGGTCAACACCGTCGAGCACGATATGTTGATCGAAAACTCCATCGTTGTTGGTATCGATATTGATTGAGGTACTCCCGTTTTCATCAGTAAAGCTGATGTACTGCGAAAGTTCATTGACCGTATCTCCTTGAAGAATATCACTTAGGTCAAGCTTATCTCCCAACAGGCTAAAGTCGGTAATGTGGTCGGTAGTCTCTGTACCGTCGACGGAGTTAGCACTCCAAACAAAGGTATCTTCTCCATCGCCGCCGGTCATGGTGTCATCGCCCAAGCCACCAATCATTGTGTCGTCTCCGAGGCCACCAATTAAAGTATCGTTACCGCCTTGGCCGAAGAGAATATCGTTTCCTTCATCACCATTGAGAGTATCGTTACCATCATTGACATCAGCAATATCAAATTCATCAACATGAGTTGAAATATAACTATGAATATCTTGCAGTGAAATATTGCCCGTTTCTACCCCGGTTTTGGATGAGATATAATTTTGCAGTGCGGTAAAACCTTGGCCGCTAATGTTATCCAGTTGAACTAAGTCTCCAAAGATAATGTCGTTACCTTCACCGCCAAAGGAGTCATCTTGACCTTGGTTTAGCAATACTTCAGTGCCTAAGATTACGCTGGCTAAATCGCTTACGTCGACAGCTGCTTGAACATTGCCGTCGGTATCATATAGTTCTAAGACATTTGTGGTAACGCCATTACCAATACCGATAGCGTTAACAATAGAAACTGCATTGAGGAGGCTAAATTGGTGTAGGGCTGAATTACTATTATTGTCTTGATAAGACAATTTACGACCGTTTATTGCTAGCTCACCAATACTGTCGTGGGTATCTGTGTAGACTGAATACACGTTACCACTCGTATCCACTAGGACTTTTCCGTTGAGCATAACTTCATCGCCGTAACTGTATGAGTTAGCCGCGAGCACTTCACTTAAGGTCATAAAGTCGCCAGTTTGGCTATCATAACTCACATAAAGCGTGTCTATTTTATTATTTGTGTGAGTTCCTGGTCGACCATCTGTAATGAAGAAGGTTTGATTAGTCGCACCGTTCCCCGCAATTCCCGCGCTATCAAACCATTCAATAACACTCTCAAATGAAGCCTCATAATTAGTGTTGCCACCATCAGTGGATACGTTAGCCAAAGCGGCGAATAGCTGATCGAGTGCTGTCTGGGTGTCTCCGTTTGACAAGTCGACGGAAATATTGGTTTTTGTGCTTGAATCAAAATCGATGAAGAGTACATTAACAGTCCCCGCTTGCTCACCACTGGCACTGTTAAATAAAGTGTCAAATACACTGGCTAATTGCAGTTTTGCTTCTGCAATATCACTACTCATACTGCCAGAGGAATCAAGAATAAAGGCTAAGTTATAGTCTTCACCTGGAACAATCTGTAAGCCTGTTGTATCACTGACTATTATGTCGTGGTCGTCACCGCCTTGGATGTCATTGTCACCGTCAGTACCAGATACGAAGCCATAATCTCTAATGACAGTCAGAGGTTTCACAGCGAAATGACCCTCGACATTATCACCGTCCCCATCAGTAGCAACAACATTGAAGTCTATCTGACCATCAGATGGATCTTGAATACCTTGGTATTGATAGAATTCCCATTGACCAGTACTCGGGGTGAACTCTACTTTAAAGATCAGTTCACCAGAGGCTGTTTGTCCCAATAAGGTATTTTCTGATTGAGTGATCAAAATTGCCTCACCACTTGTGGTGAATAAAGCATTTTCATCAGTACCAGTAAAGGCTAATGAGCCCATTCCGTCGGCACCCCAATCAGTGTCAATTTCCCCTGATGCATAGCTGACTGCTTGTGCATCGGTTCCAAGAAACTCAATAGACTTTACTGTAATGTCACTGTTATCAGCGTGCGCTGCATTAAAGCCATTATCGGTGGCTTTGATAACTATTTGATCAAACCCACCCTGTAAAACTTCGAATACATTAGCATAATTGCCATCTGCCGCATCAGAGCTAAATGCTTGTGTCGCAATGAGCTGACCATCTCTATAAAACTCAACAACGCCCACTTCAAGCTCACCACCAAACATGTTGGCAAACTCAATTTTAACACCATAGGCAACGGTGCCAGGGTCTAGAGTGATGACAATTTCTTCTGATGCTTCAGTACCATCTGCGAACTTTCGAAAATCTACTTCGTTGCTTATATTGTGGTAAGGAGCAGCAACACTACTAACACCAATGCCGCTATTGCTTCCATTGACATTTGCATCAATCAGTGTGGAGTCCGTTGAGGAAGTGAAGCCCCTGGCGGTTATAGTGAACCCATCAAAATCCAAAGAATTAGAATTACCGTTTTGATTTGTTAGAGAGAAATCACCGATGAGGCTATCTGGTATATCTATCTCAGTAACAACTTCAGCTACTGAATCGGTAATTTCTGGTGCATCATCTTCAACTGTGACATTGAAACTTCCATTGGCGATAGAACCATTGCCATCATCAACAACAATGCCAAAGTCGAGTGAAAGATTATCTTCACTCGTTGTATCAGTGTGATCGACAGGAGCGAGCAAAGTGACATTATAACTCCAATCACCAGGAGTATTGCCTGTAGGGCCTGTAAGCACGACAGACATTACTGCTTGGTATGACGAAGTACCTGCAATGCCGATAAATCCAGTTAATGTATCTGTACCATCCCATGACCATTGAACCGTTTCGCCACCAGAAGTGATACCTGCGGGACCGCTCAGAGCAACCGTTAATGCATCACTATCAGCATCTTCAATGCTGATAGTACCGCTAGCTGTAATAGCATCGGTAGTATCTGTATTACCAGTATCATCGACAAGACCATCGGTGAGGCCCTCTTCTGAGACTCGGATATTGGTGGTTGTGGTGATCGTTGATGCGTCGTTGGTACCCGTAATG
>NZ_PJBL01000004.1:0-74201 GCF_002836135.1 Shewanella sp. GutCb
ATATACCTACAGCATCATGTTATGGTTGTTAATATCTTTATATATTAGTGAGATCATCGCAAGCACCCTGTCAATCACTCATCAGGTAAAAGTCAGGCATCGCAGAAATTCATTCATTTTTTACTGAATGAAATTTTGATAACAGCAGTGCTGTCAGGCTCTTGAACTCATGTCTAAATACAAGGAAACAACTAAGCAACATTATTAACCAATATATTTGCATATACACATAAACTTCCTCTCCATAAAGAGTACTTACTACCGCGCCCAAAACACATAATGAAGTATAAACATAGAGTACTAATCTTGGAATAGGATTCCATAAATAAATGGAAAACTCAGTTCTTAAAATAAAAAAAACAAAAAATGCAATACATGTACTAATGGCAGCTCCAGAAGCCCCGAAGATTGGAATCAATAAGAAGTTCCCGGATATATTCACTAGCAAAGCTAGGAATGAAGCCAGCATTGAGTATGATGTTTTTCTCGCTAAACCTATTCCAATTACTGTCGTTTCAGAAATTGTATATAATAATGGAAAACCTAAACATGAAACCAAAATCCACTGAACATTAGCATAATCACTAGGTAATAGGTAAGTAACTAACCATGAAAATAAACCTGCTAAGCAAAATATAATGACAATACACAATAAAATATAACGAGTAACTGAATGTATTTTATCCATACTTTCTCCATTACTTGCCCATTTATACACTGTTGGAGCCCAGACTGTCGAAAATACAGATTGTAAAATAGCGGCCGCAGCCGCAAAACTAACTGAGACGGAATATATGCCTAGTTCTTGATAGGTTGATAAAGATCTAATCATTATTTTATCTGTTGCAGTCAAGCCCCAAAAAGCGACTCCCCCCCAAATTAGTGGCAGTCCAAAGGACAGCATTTTCTTTAACTGTTGAAAGTCTACTTTTTGACTAAGGGAACTAAACAATTCAAACCGAGTGTTCCAAGAAAATATAATACTCACCGAAATAGCAGCAAAAACATAAGCGTAAACTAAATTTTCTAGGTTTTTATTCGACTCTGCTAGAACGTAAAAACCTATTATTAATAGTAAAAAAAACTTTGGAAGCAATTGACTCATTGAGTACGCTACACCTCTTTCATGCATCCTTAAGATTAATGACAAAAATCGAGAGATGAATGTTGAAAGTATTGCAAGAGCGATCATGACACTCAACCAGCTAGATTTAACATCAAAAACAAGTTTAGATAATAGCCCATTAAAAATCATAACCAAACTAAGCGACGCTAACAGTACAAAGGCTCCAGGTAAGATAGCGGTTTTAAAGAGCTTTGCTCTATTTTTAGATTCGTGAAAATCTCTAACATAACTTTGGTCAAGTCCTAAACTAAAAAATAATGTACTAAAACTCAGTACGACTTGTAGCATTGCGATCCTGCCTAAGTCTTCTACATTAAAAAACCAAGTAATAATAGGTAAAGTTGCAAAACCTAAAATAGCAGCACCAATTGGCCCTAAAGCAAATTGCATTATTTTTGTTGGGGTCATGAACAAAATCCAATATAGTTCAAGATATTATAGCCTTATACTGACGAAGCAATTTTTCTTTTGAGTATGTATTTTTTACTGCTGAAATATTTTTGGCTCTAATATCTGGGGTCATTAACTCTAAACAAAATGAATTAAGTGATTTAACGACGATATTTTGACTTTTAAATAGCTCCCATTGAGACGTATCTTCCCGGATATAAACAGTTTTACCTAATCCAAGCAACGTAATAGTATTCCCCATTGCCTGCTGTCGCCTGTGATTAAAAATTGCTATCTCAATACTACCAAGAAATTCCAAATATTTATCGAATGACATAAAATCATTCAATGGTACAAATTTTTCACCAAACCAATCGCGTCCTTTACTTATAACTTCTGAAGCATGCTTATTATCACCGTAAGACAGAGGTACAAATATCTTAATATTTTCATCTTTATATTTACGTAGAGCTTCTAATACTTCTATATGGTTATTGCTAACTTCAGCTGAGTTACCTATTTGTATATTTATAGTTACATTTTTTTCTGCCGCTTGAGGAAGTGAAGTGTAAACATTACTTAGATATAATAAACATTCCTTATAGATCCCCTTTGCACCGTACCACTTCCTTGCGAGGTCCACATCACCTTCAAGGTAGCTAACTAAAAAACCAATCCGTTTAATGACGAAACCTCTAAATATCTCTTGTATACTTTTTCTGACTGATTTTTGGCTAGTCTTATGAAAATATAGATCTGCTCCCCATATACACCAATGGCATTTTTTTAATAACCAAGGGTTAAAGGCAAGTAAAATCACCAAAGAGAAGTCTGATAAGCCATGTAATATGATTTTTTCAGCCTTATACATTTTTATTAGCAATGGGCTGTACTTATCAAATAAGTACTTTAACTTCCCTCCCTTTCTAAATACATGTTTGGAGTCCTCACCATCAATATATGGATACTTATCGAAATTCCCATATGTATAAAAAAATTGACCAGTGCCCGAAAACTCAGTTCTAATTAATTTTATAAATGGTGGAATAAACTTTTCCAAAGGGGCAACATGTAAAACCTTACAACTCATTGTTTAACCTTAAAATGATTAGAGTAAGAGCAGTGCTATATACTAGAAGCAAAGAAGCTCAGAACGCATGAAATCACTTTATCAACTTCAGTATCTTTCATATTATAAAAAAGTGGTAACCTTAATAACTTTTCACTATGCTCTGTGGTATATCGATCTTCACCAGCCATGCTTGAAAAACACTTCCCACCATCAGAACTATGTAAAGGTATATAGTGAAAGACAGCTAAAATTTCATTTTTCTTTAGGTGATTTATAAGTTTTTGTCTTTCTTCAAAATTACCCAGCTTCAAATAAAACATATGTGCATTATGAGTACAGTTATTAGGTATTATAGGTAGGTCAATACAACCAGAATCTTTTAGCTTTTTGAATGCCTTATGATACTTATCCCAAATCTCAAGCCTTTTCTCATTAATCTCATCAAAATGTTCTAATTGCGCCCATAGATATGCAGCTTGAATTTCGGATGGTAAATAGCTGCTACCTACATCAACCCAGCTATATTTATCAACCATTCCTCTAAAAAAAAGGCTTCGATTTGTTCCCTTTTCTCTTACAATTTCAGCTCTTTCTTTATACTTAGTGTCATTTATAAGTAGTAGTCCACCTTCTCCACCACTTGAATAATTCTTAGTTTCATGGAAACTATAAGCTCCAAAATGACCAATAGTACCGAGTGCTTTTCCTTTATAATATGAATTCACACCTTGAGCTGCATCTTCAATCACAACCAAATTATGTCGTGAAGCGACATCCATAATATAGTCCATCTCGCATGCTACACCAGCATAATGAACAGGGACGATCGCAATCGTTTTCGACGTTATTGCTGACTCGATTAGCTTTTCATCAATATTCATCGTGTCGGGTCTAATATCCACGAACACAATTTTTGCACCACGTAACACGAATGGATTAGCAGAGCTAACAAAAGTATAGCTAGGCATGATAACTTCATCACCAGGCTTAATATCTATCAACAGGGCTGCTAATTCCAAGGCATGTGTGCATGATGGAGTAAGTAGTGTTTTATTTGCAGAAAATTTTTCCTCAAACCATTTTTGACAACTAAGCCCAAAGAAGCCATCGCCACATAGCTTATTGCTATTCATGGCTTGCTCTATATATTTTAGTTCTTTGCCTGTAACTGGCGGCTTATTAAAAGGGATCATTTTATTTCTCGGATTTATAAAACCACAAAAACGTATCTGTCAATTGAAAGTCATTTCTTTGATAGAGTTTAACGGCATTTTTATTACTTAGCTGTGTCGCAACCTTTATTTTAAAAAAACCGCGTTTAGCACTTTCAAGTTTAACACCGTCCAGCAAACGTCGACCAACGCCTTTTTGTTGATGTTTTTCTGCAACACCAATTAAACCTATTCTCGCTATATCGGCATCAAACTTTAATGTTACGAATCCTCTAAGTTCATTGTCTTTAATATCTAATAAAAACAAATCTTCGAATTCATAAAGTAAAGAGTTAGTAAGCCATTCGGAATAAAAGGCTTCTCTTTCTGCTACGGTAAACCATGGTTCTCTGAAGCGACTATATGCATATAGATCTTTGGCTGAGTCAATAATTTCAGTCAGTTGACTCTTAGTGGCAACTGTTAAACTTTGTCTCAACAGGTCCTTATCAGAAAGCATAAATTCAAAATCAAGTTCACCTTCACAATATTTAAAATTGTAGCTATTTAATTTATTAATATCTTCATAAGAATCTGCTTTAACTTTAGATACAATTAATCCACTTTTAGATTGAATTTTATCACTGTTTTCACCCAGTTCTAGTTCCCAAATATTTTTTGAAAAGAAACAGGAATCCCAATCTCTTTTTTTTAACATTTGAAAGTTTCCACTTTAGGTGATTGTTCGAATGATAACGCGTTCATATCTTTTTCAGATACTAAAGGTAACCCCTCATTCAATGGCCACTTAATGTCTAAAACTTCATCATCCCATTTTATGGATACTTCGCTTTCAGCATTGTAGTAATCAGTGCATTTATACACAAACTCAGCCTCTTGACTAACCACGTAAAAACCATGAGCAAAGCCCTCAGGGACCCACAGTTGACGTTTGTTTTCAGCAGATAGATATACACCTACCCATTGACCAAACGTAGGAGAATCCTGTCGTATATCAACAGCCACATCAAATACTTCACCAGATACGACACGAACAAGTTTTGCTTGCGTGTTCACAGCTTGATAGTGAAGGCCTCTAAGGATGCCTTTCTTTGATTTTGAATGGTTGTCTTGCACGAAGTGTGTTGGTTTACCCGTAACTAACTCTTCAAACTTAGCCTGGCTCCAAGTTTCCATGAAGAAGCCACGATCATCACCAAAAACTGCAGGCTCAATAATCTTAACGTCTGGAATTTTCGTATCTATTATTTTCATTTACAAATACTCTTTCATTCGTGTTATTGCCAATTGCCAATCGCTTGCTTCTATTGAGAATGCTTTGTTGATTTTTTCAGTACCTAAACGAGAGTTACTTGGTCGCTTGGCCGGTGTAGGGTATTGCTCGGTCATAATGCTAGTCAAAGTCGGCTTTTTGTTAATCAGGCCCTGTTTAGCTGCGGTATCAAAAATAGATTCAGCAAACTCGAACCAGCTAACGTGCGGTAAGCCCGAAAAATGATAAACTCCATATTCAATGGCATTACCTTCAGTGATCTGTTTAGCAATTTTAATTAACGCGTTAGCTATATCACCTGCATATGTAGGTCCACCAAACTGATCTCCGACTACACTCAGTGCCTCTCGAGTTTCACTTAGGCGCAGCATGGTTTTTACAAAATTATTACCATTTTCGGCAAACACCCATGCAGTTCGAAGAATGACATGTTTATCACATGCTTCTGCGACGGCTACTTCCCCCGCCAACTTACTCTCGCCATACACACCTTGTGGATTGGTATTGTCACTTTCGACGTAATCACCCACTTTATTACCTTCGAACACATAATCAGTCGATATATGGAGTATTGCTGCTCCAGCATCTTGTGCGGCTTGTGCTAAGTATCTAGGCCCATCACGATTAATTGCGTAAGAAAGTTCTACTTCTACTTCAGCTTTATCAACTGCAGTATGTGCAGCGGCATTAATGATGATATTTGGTCGAAATTCAGCTACAGTCGCTTTAACTGCGTCTTGATCGGTAATATCAAGATCATCTCTATCGACAGCGAGTACAGTTGTATTTTGGTTATTACTTAGTCGTTCATTAAGGCAGTTACCGACTTGCCCATGACTTCCTGTAATCAATACACGCATTAGCTTGCTGCCTTTTTCTTATGTTCATTCACTAAACGAGACAAATATTGGCCGTATTCATTCTTCATCATCGGCTTTGCCAGTGTTAACACTTGCTCGTCACTCAACCAACCATTACGCCACGCTATTTCTTCCAAGCAAGCCACTTTTAGGCCTTGAACATTTTCAATCGTTTGAACAAAAGAAGATGCTTCATGAAGGCTTTCGTGAGTGCCGGTATCTAACCACGCAAAACCACGGCCCAATAACTCGACGTTCAATGAACCATCATTGAGGTACATTTCATTTAAAGTGGTAATTTCAAGTTCACCACGATGAGAAGGTTTGACTTGTTTTGCCATTTCAACTACACGGTTGTCGTAAAAATACAATCCCGTAACAGCATAGTTTGATTTAGGTGTCTCTGGCTTCTCTTCAATCGAGACTGCTTTCATATGAGCATCAAATTCAACCACTCCAAAACGCTCTGGGTCTTTAACTTGGTAGCCAAACACAGTGGCTCCAGACTCACGCGAAGCTGCATTTTTTAATGTTTTTGAAAAAGACTGACCATAGAAAATATTGTCGCCAAGCACTAAACAAACACTGTCATCACCAATAAACTCTTCCCCAATGATAAACGCTTGCGCCAATCCATCAGGGCTAGCTTGTATGGCATACTCAAGCTTAATACCAAAATCAGAACCGTCACCCAATAAGCGCCTAAAACCTGCATTATCTTCCGGTGTTGTAATGATTAAAATTTCTTTAATACCTGCTAACATCAAAGTTGAAATAGGGTAAAACACCATTGGCTTATCATAAATAGGTAACAATTGCTTTGACACGCCACGCGTTAGTGGATACAAGCGAGTACCTGACCCCCCCGCTAAAATAATACCTTTCATAAATCCTCAACTTTATTTGGGAGACAAACTAGCAATAAAAAACTCAGTAAGTTAAGCATTAATGCCTAATCGCTCTCTCTGATAGCTACCGTCCTGGACATGTTGACACCAATCTTTGTTGTCCAAATACCACTGCACAGTTTTCAATAAACCAGTTTCGAAAGTCTCTTTAGGAATCCAATTCAATTGTGAACTCATTTTACTTGAATCAATAGCATAGCGACGATCATGGCCTGGTCGGTCTGTGACATAGGTAATTTGATCAGCATAGAGTGTATCTCTAGGTATTAGAGTGTCTAAAATACTGCAAATTGTTTTTACCACTTCAATATTTTGTTTTTCGTTATGACCACCAATATTATAGGTCTCACCCACTTTGCCGGCTGTAACAACTTTATATAATGCCCGAGCATGATCTTCCACGTAGAGCCAATCGCGAATTTGGTCGCCCTTACCATAAATGGGTAACTGCTTGCCCTCTAATGCATTAAGGATAACCAGCGGCACCAGTTTTTCAGGGAAGTGATATGGGCCATAATTATTTGAACAATTGGTTATAAGCGTCGGAAAACCATATGTACGTAGCCAAGCGCGTACTAGATGATCTGAACTGGCTTTACTGGCAGAGTATGGGCTTGATGGTTCGTACGATGTAGTCTCTGTAAACAAGGGTAATTCAACGCCCTTCGCTACTTCGTCAGGATGAGGTAAATCACCATACACTTCATCTGTAGAAATATGATGGAAACGAAATGCCTTTTGGGCACTCTCGCCTAAACCATTCCAGTACTGACGAGCGGCTTCTAACAAAGTGTAAGTACCGACGATATTTGTCTGGATAAATTCTGCAGGGCCAGTAATTGAACGATCAACATGACTTTCTGCTGCTAAATGCATTACCGCATCAGGCTTATGCTGCTTAAATACTCGGTCTAATTCAGCGCGGTCACAAATATCAACTTTTTCGAAAGCATAACGCTCATCCTCTTCGACGCTCTTTAGTGACTCAAGGTTACCGGCATAGGTTAATTTATCGACATTTATAATGCTATCTTGTGTATTATTGATAATATGACGCACTACTGCAGAGCCGATAAAACCAGCTCCACCTGTGACTAAAATGTTCATAGTTATGTTTTCCGAAATGTCTTTAATTGCTAAATATGAGTTATAGTGAGCTCTATCTAGATGAAATTAATTGAGTAATTGCAACTTTTTATCTCAGTATAATCAGGTATGCAGAGATACTTTTAAATCTTTTTGAGACAGTCGATATGTCACAATCCCTTGTAAACCAACGTTTTCACTGTTGTTCTTAAAGCAATCCAATAGACTTGATGAAAATGGTAATCATTTTATCAATCTTCTTTTCTCACAAAATGTCGCATAAGGACAATCATCACTGCAAACATACCGCCTAACAATGTCCCTAACACACAAATCAGTGCTCGTTTAGGGCCTGCTTTCTCTTCAGGGATCAGAGCAGGATCAATTGTCTTGAAAACATATTCATCACGTACTTCTGCGAACATTATTGTTTTTGCTTGTTCTTCAATGAGCTTGTAGAGAATAGAGCGAATATCAGCTACATTAGTGAGTGCTATTTGTTTATTTAAAAATTCTCGACTCCGATTGGCTTCAGCAACATCCCGCTCTTTCATGACGCTATTTATGTCTTCAATCAACCAAGCCACCCACTGCTGTGCGATAACAGGCGACAAATGCTCAACTGATACAGTTACCATTCCCGTATCCTTGGCGGAGTTAACTGAAATAACCTTAATAAACTCTTTATAGGCTTCTTGCAAAGAAGGTTCGGGCTTGTATGGCGCTTTCACTACACGTACCCATTCGTTCTTACCTATGTCATACAGTTCATCATCGTATACCAAAGTGCTGTCGTTTACGTTCCACTTTTCCACAGCCATTAAATCAGGAAGGATATTATGCTTTCGGATAAATTGACTAGCAAACTGGCGTGATTTAATGACTTCAATCGCCATTTGAGTTTTATCAACTCCACCGCCGCCTAAATTTATGCCCGCCATGCTTGCGAGTCCACCAAACTGGCCCGCTAATGCACTTAAACCTCCGCTCTGCTCTTCGCTAGCCGGAGCGAGGAGCGCTTCTGACTTATAGGTATTGGGTTGCATAATGGCAAAAATAACTGAGCCAATCGCAAACACTGCAGTGATGGCGATAATCAACCATTTACCTTGCCAGATGACAGCTAAAAGTTCCCTTAAATCAATTACATCATCTGACGGAGCCTGCGTAAACTGTTGACCCTGTGTATATTTATTAATTTCATTCGACATTTAAAACTTATCTCATTATTTAAGTTTTTGAATACGGTTGACGGAACGTTCGCAAGCTCACTTACGGAACACTTCGCTAACTAAGTCAGCGTAGCGTTCCGTGATCAGTAAGGCTAAAAGTCGTTCTAAGACTGCTTTGAAGTCTAAAGATTTGCGACGGTGGCGAATGCAACTGCGGTGTTGTAGATGATGCTAGTAATTTGCGTCCAAAGCGTTAAGTTGTCTTTGTACTCAGTGTCAAGTGGTACGATAATAGTATCGCCTGGTTGTAAGCTCGACTCACTACTAAACCACATTGAATGACTTGGAAGCATCACCGAACCGTCAGCTTTGATCACGTATGTTCTATCATCATCAGCACGCTCTCTTGGCCCACCTGACATAGCAAGGTATTGGTCGATTGTTTGACCGTCTTTGAATCGATGCGTGGCTGCGTGTTGCACTTCGCCCATAACCGCTACAGTTTGCTTCGTCGATGGAATGTAAAGAACATCTTTATCTTCTAGCTGCAGGTCTGCTTGTTCAATGCCGATAGATACAGCGGAAAGATCAACAACTAAACGCCCCACCGCCTGAATGGTTTCTAGATCCGTCAACATTAACTGTGCGTCGCTATAGTTAATAACGTTACCGTCTTTAGAAACACCTCTTGTTGCTATATCGCGGCGTAATTGGTCGGCAAGCTTTTTAATCTCTAGTTGCTCTTGCTGACGCACTGATTCGCGTACAAATACTGATGATGGAAGATATGCGTATTCGGTAAAACCACCGGCTCTATTGAGCACATCATTAAGTGTTTCACCGCGGCGTATATTGTAAGTACCAGGGAATCTTACTTCCCCACGTATTTCTACAGATTTATTCTCTTGCCAATCTGGGGTCGTCATTACGGTTAATATATCGCGGCCTTTGAGCTGAAGATTGTCTTGAACCTCTCCCTTAAGCGCTTTGTCTAGCGCGATATTTTTATGTGTAATGCTTGAGCCTTCAACATCAGTAATGGTACTTGTTAGTTCCGCTCTAGCTGTGTAAGCCCCTTCTTCTAGACCGCCGGCTGCTGTGACAAGGTCTTTAACTTTAGCGCCATTAGCGAGTGGGTATATACCTGGGTTATTAACTTTGCCGTTGATAGCGACAGCTTTAACACCTGTACCCGCTCGACCTTGGCTATTTAACTTCATAATGATTGGGTAGAGCAGCTCACCACGATTCATTACACCACTTAGTTTAATAAGGTCTTTGTCTTCAAATAGGTTGAGCAACATTTTGTTGACCTCACCCTTTATCGCTTGAGATTCATCCTCATCCGCCTTGCTGCTTATCGCTATGCCACCTAGCTCTGATAGATCTGAAAACTTTTTCTGGTTGAGCTGAGAGAAACCAGCTTTAAATAGATCGTTGCCGATCAAAGAGTCGCCCGCTAAAGATTGTACTTTGCGTACCCGGTCTTTAACGAGTTTATTGAGCTCATATCTATTTTGAGTTTCGTCTCTGAAATTAAAGAATATTATTTTATCACGAGGGCTTAACACTAAATTTTGCGATAACACCTTGCCATTAATCGCTTGCCCTGGAGAAAACTGATAGACCTCAATGTCGCCCTGTTTATTCACTTCTCTTACTATTATCGCGTACTCGAGATCTGCAGAAACGGATAGGTCTCCCCAGATAGAAGGAATAAGGTCGCTCACTCTCTGTCCCGAATACCATTGATATTTGCCAGGGCGAATCACCGCACCCACCACTGTGAGTGCATCTTCATATTGTGAAGCGGCACTTTTTACGCGAATGACATCTCCGGCGATAGCAGGTGTTGCCTTACCAGCTTTAGAAGTCAGGTCGACGTTAACTATCGTCATTAAGCTTCTGCTGTTGTATCGCTCAACACTACTTCTTTTGGGATATGCACCGGGTTTTACACCGGCTGCCATATCGATAACTTGAGCCATTGTTTCATGTTGCTTAAGTTCATAAATAGCTGGGCGTCGGACCTCTCCAGTGACACTCACAAGTCCTCCAACTGATGGGATAAAGACAACATCACCAGAACGAAGGCGGACATCACCGGAGGCGTCACCTCTTAGAAGCAAATCATAGAGGTCCATGGCACCGACAAGCTTGCCATTGCGCTTTACTTGAATATTTCTTAATGAACCTATTTCGTTAACGCCGCCAGCTACGAATAAGGCTTGAGTAACTGTAGATAGGCTCGAAACAGTATACGAACCAGGTTTATAAGCGTCACCTGCAACAAAAATACGAATGGAGCGAAGTTCGCCCATGGTAATATTTGATTGAATACCAATCATCTGTGTTTCAATACGTTGGGATAATGTTTTGCGTAATTCGCTAAAGTTTAACCCTGCGACTGTGATTGGCCCTAATTCTGGGAACTGTATTACTCCTTCACGATTAATGACTAGGTCATATTCCTTGTTATCTTTGCCATAAAGCTGAACTTTGATGTTATCGCCTGGACCAACGAGATACTCACTCGGGACAGGCACATCGGATACTGGAGCAAAAGTTGTCGGTTCTCCAGCAAACAAGTCATAGCCAAAGCGTTTGAGCTCTGTTTTCGCAGCATCTTCTTTAAACTTAAGCTCTTCATCTTTTTCGCCTTGATTTAAAGGATTACCAAATGAATCTGTCGGAATAAGCTGACCTTTTGCATCATATTGAGCACGCTGATTAATCACATTAGGATTTTCTAGTGCTGGCTGCGAATTACTGCTGCCGCCAATCATGGAAGGATCTACGCCATATTGTTTGGCAAGTCTTTGCTGTTCTGATGCTGGGAGATTTTTAAATTGTTCAATCATTTGCGGAGATGGTGTAAGGGCGAGTACCTGAGTGCTCAGCACTGCTAGCGCGGTTGCGCCTACATAGAGTATTTTTTTTGTTAGTTGTAACACCGCGATTTATCTCCGGTTGTGATAATGACAAAGTAAAGGTAACGGTTTTAAAGTAAAACCCTTAAATAACAACTATATAATTAATTTAAGACACGCTACCGCCCATGGATTACGGCTTCCAACATGCCCCCCGCGAAGCGGAATTTAATTTGTTCGAAACTACGAATGTTCTAAACAACTCATAATTTCTCAGACATTATACAGTAGCGAATGCTTTTGAGCAGTAACTCTAAATAACGTAATAAACTACATGATGAAAAAAACAGCTTGGTACGCGATAGGCATTTCATTGTATTCGTGCTTTAACTCGACGTAAGTTCAGAATAATAAAATAGCTAAAGCACCATCTCGTATTAATATCATACTAAAGCGCTAGTGAACTTATAATATCTTAACGTATATAGCCTTACCTGAAAAAGTAACAAAACGATAACAATGAAAACATTTAATACAAATCTGGACGCATGGTTAATGTCCTACACGGTTAATCATAAATAGCTTACTTATGACTGACTCCCGCTTCGAACTGTCCAGCCCGCTTAACAGCAGTTCTATCAACAGCAACCCTTTGTCGCTTACCCATAATATCGAATAATACAAAACAGCGTTTTTCGCCATTTTTCTCTTCGAAAATGCCTTCTAACTCTTCGAAAGGACCATCTATAAACTTAACTTTGTCACCACATTGAATATCGGGCGCTTGAGCTTCATTGTTAGATGAGTAGGGAAGTAACTCAGTTAACCACTTGTGCTCTCGTAACCGGATCGCTTTAATGACATCATCACTTACTGATGTCATTAATTCTTTACAGCCGACGATTCTTATTACCCCACGCGTGCTGTGTATACGCGCGACGCTAGTTATTTGAGGATCAAAATGGACAAAGAGATAACTAGGGAACATAGAGACACGACGAACAGTTGCTATTCCTTTATGTAACTTTTCTTCAGGGAAGGTAGGGATATAGGTTTCAATCTCTTGAAGTGCTAGGTTCTGCTGCGCTCGAACTTCGCCTCGAGGCTTACAATACAACAGGTACCAAGCTTTCATTAAAACCTCTTCAATATTAAACTTAACAATAGTGAACTCCATTCACGGCTAGAGATTCTAGCAAAAACCACAGTCATAATGAAAGTAAATTCTATCTGTTTTCCAATACTGGTCTCAAGTCTACCAAGATATAAATGCAATCGCTTAGAGTGGTTATTATCTCAGCAGTCACTCCCTTAAAATTGACTTAAGGCCCCTTAAAAGGGTATATAAGGTGGGCTTTATCGCATTTGGCGCTATTTTTAGCTTCAAATAATAAAAATTAGAATATAAGCCCGTAACAGTGCAATCAAATGCGTTACATATAGATGCTAAAGATAACATTTACAGCGAATATATCTCACGCATTAGGTTAAGCTAATTTAAGCAAAACTATTTCTGTGGTTTTTATTAACCCGCAGGTAATCACAAGCTGAAGGTGGAAGAACAAATGAGCGGAATAAAACCCCAGGGGACGATGCTTGGGCATCCGAAGGGACTGTTCCTGTTGTTTACAACAGAATTATGGGAACGATTTAGTTATTACGCGATGCGCGCCATTTTGGTGTTATATCTTGTAGATAAAGTACAAGGCGAAGGCGGTCACGGTTTAGGTTGGACGAGTGCAGATGCCCTCTCTCTTTACGGTACTTTTACTGGTTTAGTCTATTTCACTCCTCTTATCGGTGGCTGGTTAGCGGATAATGTGCTTGGTCAACGTAAATCTATCTACATTGGTGGCGCCTTAATGGCCATCGGTCAATTTACTCTAGCTTTCCCCCATAGTTGGATTCCTGGTTCAGAAACTATGGCCTTTTATATAGGTCTAGGCACACTGATTATAGGTAACGGACTATTTAAGCCAAATATCTCTACCATGGTTGGCGATCTCTATAAAGAAGGCGATCATCGTCGTGATGGTGCATTCACTATCTTTTATATGGGTATCAACGTCGGTGCTGCACTCGCGGGCTTTGTTGTTGCTTGGGCTTATACTTCATTTGGTCAAACAGTCATATTTGAAGGACAGGAAGTCTTCATTAACAACTGGCAAGCAGGTTTCTTCTGCGCTGGTGTAGGTATGATTTTCTCTTTGATTATCCAGTACATATTTGCTCAGAAACTGCTTGGCGATATCGGTCGCTACCCTGCTGCTAAAGTTGATAAAGAAAAGTCAGCTGCAAGCGGTATTGTGCGAAAAGAACCGTTAACCAAAATTGAACGTGATCGCATCAAGGTGATTATGGTCATGGGTCTGTTCACCATCATTTTCTGGGCGGGTTTCGAACAAGCCGGTGGTCTACTTAACCTATTCACTAACGAATTTACCGACCGATCAATTGGTAGCTTTGAAGTACCAACGACTTGGTTCCAGTCTCTGAATGCTATTTTCATCGTTGTTTTTGCCCCAGTAATTGCTTCTATCTGGATCCGCTTAGGTAAGAACGAGCCTAACTCTCCGGTTAAGTTTGCCCTTGGCTTAGTTCTACTCGCTGTCGGTTTCCTATTTATGATGGGTGCTGTTATGGAAATGGACGGTAGTGCCGATGTTAAGTCAAGCATGTGGTGGTTAGTCGGTGCTTACTTCTTCCATACAATGGGTGAACTATGTTTGTCTCCTATTGGTCTGTCTATGGTGACTAAGCTTGCTCCATTGCGTATTGCTTCGTTACTTATGGGTGCATGGTTTCTCTTTATTGCAGCGGCCAATAAGATTGGTGGTATTGTTGGTTCATTCATCGGCCACGATGGTACTAAAGAAGAACAATTGGCTAACGCCATGGGGATCTTTGCTGGTATAGCAATCACTGCAACAGTTTCTGGCATCATCCTTTACTTCATGGCTGATAAGCTTGTTAATTGGATGCACGGCGCTGAAGGCCATGCAGACACTGAAGAAGAAATTCTTGAGCAAGAGATTGCCGTTACTGCAGAGCATGAAGCTATCAAGAGATAGTTAAAAGCCGGATAAGTGCCGGTTTAAGCTGAGAAGCTTTAGAGTCGAATAAGCTGAGACGGTTTAGAGCTGGTTAGAAGCCGGTTTGGAACCGGATAAGCTGAGATGGTAAAAGACGGTTAGAAGCCGAGCTAAAGCCGGAAAAGCTAGAAAACAGCAAAGCCAGAAGAGTTTATCTTCTGGCTTTTTGTTTGGGGAAAGAAAATCCGATTGTAAGATGAGAGAAGGTTAAAAGCCGGTTTGGAGCCGGATGAGCTGAGAGTCGGATAAGTGCCGGTTTAAGCTGAGACGGAAAGAGCGAAGGTTCTGGGAGCCGAAGAGTGCTGAGATGGTAAGCAGAGACGGTTAGAAGCCGGATGAGCTGAGATGGTGGAAAGCAGGTTTAAGCTGAGACCTTTAGAAGCCGAGTTAAAGCCGAGATAAAAGCCGGTTAGAGCTGGATAGAACTGAGATGAAGTAAGCTTTGATAAAATATTTGAGGTTTTTTGGTTAAGTGAGTAATCTTTTCTTTGTTCGAATAAGGGCGGCTGTCATCATTATTATACTTTCTGTTTCTCTAATTAATTGAACACCTGAATTAGATTCAAGATAGCCGATTTTAATTCCTATTGTTAATTGGGTGATAACTTCAGCAGCTGAAGCCTTTGATATGTATAGAAAACGGATCTGCTCTTTTATTGACTCCCTTTCTATTCCTTCTGCAATATTGGAAGGGATTGATAATCCCGCTCTGGTTATTTGATCCTTAAAGCCGAAATCTCGTGTGTCTTTCGTTAACTCATAAATCGAACAACTGAGCGCACACGATCGCTCCCAAATTTCTAACTTCTTAAATTTCATATTATTCATCCTTGAATACCCAATCCTTATATTTAAATCTCAGCTTCTATTGTCTCAGCTTGACCGTCTCTGCTTATTCGGCTTCTAATCGGTTTTTATCCCGCTTCCAACCGTCCTAGCTTATCCGGCTCGTAACCTTCTCAGCCTGTATCGTCTCAGCCTGTATCGTCTGTCTGTATCATCTCAGCACTATCCGGCTCCAAACCGGCTCTCAAGTCTCCGCTCGAACCGTCTTTAAATCGGCTCCAAACCGGCTCTCAAGTCTCCGCTCGAACCGTCTTTAAATCGGCTCTTAATCGGTATTTATCCGGCATTTATCCGGCTTCTAACCGTCCTAGCTTTCGATCTCAAGACGCCGAAAGCTGAATATAACCGCCTGGGGGGGTGTTGGTGTCATGGATAAGGCCGTGGAATTGATCGTTCAGCAGTTGTCGTTTGTGCTCACTGACGTTGGTAGATATACACAATTGCTCACCTGGCATCAGGGTTCGAAACTGAATGGAGGGGTTTCCCCAGTTTACCATGCCAAGTTGCAGTGTTTCGGCTAATGCCAGTGGCGACAACCCTTCACTGTTTCGCAGATAACAACGAAACTCTGCGCCAGCTTGAGCTATTGCAACACGGTAATTACTGAGATTGATCACCACGTAAGTCATATCAACGTAAATATCTAAACCGGATTTTAGCATGCGATCATTGAGATAACTTAGCATATTGAAAGGCTCTGCTATCACTGTCGACAATTTGTTCTGATAGCGCTTAAGCTTATGATTGACAAAACTTTTTAGCAAGACACTTGCAAAGGCTGCACGATTATCGTGAGGGTGAAAATGTGCCATGTACATCATGATGTGGCTATCGTCTAACATGGCAGTATCGATAAAATGGGCACTGACTTCGTTAGTATTAAACAGACTATAATCTATGGCGGCTTTACTGTACTCGATTCGACTTGGCGGGAAGAGTTGTTGCTGTACGCTTTTCGCCGCTTCCTCGCTTTGCTCTAACAGCTCAAGGTTCTGATTTAACTCCATGTAAGACAGCGATTCCAATTCATCAATTTGTAATGACTCCTCCAATGAGCCATTTAAACACTCTTGAATCGCATTTTCGATGAGGTACAGATCAGCTACAGGTTTTACCAGATAATCACTGGCGCCGTTTCTAAGTGCATCAACCACATTAGACATTGCTTGATTGCCAGAAATGATAATAGAAGGGGTGCCTGGACGGTATTTATTCATGGCCTTTAGCATTTCTAAGCCGCCAAGGTTTGGCATGCTCAAATCAGCTAGTACAACATCGAAATCTTGTTTTTTAAAACAATTTAACCCTAGTTCGCCATCATCTGCTTCGATAATAATGGCACCTCGGCTCTCTAAAAAAGCCGTAACAATTTTGCGGAAGACGGGATCGTCCTCCACGAATAGAATAGTTAGTTGTTTTAGCGCCATTTGCTGCCCTTAACTCACAACAGCGTAAACTCACATCCTTGTTGTTATGTTTCCGCTTTATGTCGGCTCACTTTTCTATTCATGACCGACAATATAATTATTTACTCAAGTTCCTGCATGTATTCATCAAGTAGTTCGTCGTCATCTTCATTTTGAGGAATATCGCCATCATATACTTTGTAATCCATATGTTGAAAATATGCATCCTTGACAAAAATATATGGATCGAGCGCATTATCAACCAATCTCTCCTGATCGATTGCAGATGCCCTTTGGTGCAGGCTTTTAAGACCCCACTTCAACACTGTCTGCCAAAATGTTAGCTCTGATAAAGGAAAGTATAGATCATCAACCCAATCAGATGCGAGTTCTCTTGTAACATAAGGACCTATAAAAGGCGCCATGAAATAGGGACCGTTAGGAACGCCGTAATAACCTAGCACTTCGTTGAAGTTATCTTGCTTACGTGTCATGCCCATCATTTCAGCAACATCTACCACGCCTAATAAGCCTAAAGTGGTGTTGACGGTAAAACGACCACCTGCATTTGCGGCCCAGCCCCACTTGCCTTGCAACGTATTATTGACAATACTGCTTGGCTCCTCGAGGTTAAGCACGAAATTATTAATGCCACTTTTAACCGGGCGCGGCACATAGTCGTTATAACCATGTGCGACTGGCCGATAAAAATATCGATCCAGGTACAAATAGTTAAGATCCCACATGGCTCGGTTAAACCCCTCAATAGGGTCTCGCGGGTCATTGTAGGTGACTGTTACTTCATTACCTTCCGTGGTGTTATCTTCTGCAGCTATGGTAGAAAATCCAACTATCGCCAGAGAAAGCACAATCCATTTACACTTCATAATTGTCTCTTTGAAAAAGGGGCTAAATTTCTTACTGCGACTGTTCGACTAAAGTCTTTTCAGTTTGCTGCCGATACAGTGATAAGAGCGCATAATTAAGCTTTATCTAACGTTATTAACGATAAATATTATGATTGCCCGTAAGACGGCATAGGATACTCAGTACAGCCGCTAGGTCAAACATAATATTGTGATAAAACATATCGATTTATTAGCTAAAACAGGACCGACTTTTGGATAACGTTGTTAACTCAGTTTCAGCTGCTATAAAAGGGGATAAGGCGTCCATAAATGTGCCGTTATCAGCCAGTTCAACTTCGCTTATTCCTGTCACTGCGACAATGAGCAAAAATGGTACGCTGCTGCAATTTTCAGGACAAACACATACCGTCATACTGGAAACGCCGCATGCTGCACAACTGCTGACTAAAGCGCATTCTTTCCTACTTAATATAGTGCAGCAAAATACGCTTGCCACTAATGCGACCCAGATGCAGTTGCTTACCATAGGTCAATCTCTCTATTTTCCTATGCCTAAGGCGATGTTAGCACTCGCAAACCGAAATAATATTTCTGAACGAAAGCTACTCAATCTTGGCAGAAAATCTGAGGGGTACTTGTTACCGAATGCCAAAAACCAAGGGACTGAACTGCAGTTTAATAATGGACCCAATCTAACGCTGCTGATGCTAGCCTCGCTACCCGATGGCGAGTACTCCGTCGCCATCAAAACGAAAGAGCAGCAACTGTTACTCAAACTGTCGCCTATTCAAGCTAAGCTCCCCATCAGTTTTGACGGTCAACTTAAGCATAATAACCTGCAGCAAAATGCACACGACTTGGCTCAATCCACAGTGCAAACAGGTAAAGCTAAAACCAATGTTAACTATGAATATCAACAGCTATTCAAACAACTTGAAAATACCCCATTACCCAGATCACTTGCCTCATCACCATTAGAGTCAAAAAGCTCAACAAGCTCATTGGCTGTGAGTCATAGCAAAAACCAGCCCAATATCCAGAGTCAGTCCACCAATCAAAACCACAACCTTTATTTGGCATCAGCATTAGCAAAAGCGGGCGGATTGCCAAGAGCATCCGTTAAGCACTGTTCGCCGCTAACAAGCTTGGCAAGTTCACTGTTTAAATTAATACCAAAACTGACCCCTGAATCAATACCATTGTTAAGTGAGCCCAAAAGGCTACAACAAGCACTGTTGAGCCTCACTAAACTCAACGTTGACCCTGACACATGGAATACGGCACCCACCACCCATATCAGCAGCTTAAGTTTACTGTGCCAGCTTATGCTCGGCCATGCAGCCATAAACCAAGGGTTAAGCCCCGCATTGCAAGACAGGCTGGCGTTATTACAAGCCCAACTTGGACTTTCACCGCAGCTATTGTCATTACTTGAAGCAACGAGCACCCATACCTCTTTGGCAAGTTTACTCAACAACCTAAATCTATATCAGCAGCAATCAGGCACACTCGACGGTGTTAACCATTGGTACTTTGCCTTGCCCTACTCCATCAATCATTATCAAGAGCAGTTTGAAGGCCATTTTGAGCAGGTAGAAGATCAATCTAAACGCAGCGATAAATGGACACTTAGACTCAAATTTAACTTGTCTGGCGGCCCCTTATTGATCACAGCCACTGCGCATGCTGCTGAAGCAACAGACCATCAGTTACGCTTATCGGTCGATTTCGCCAGTGATAGTGAAACACTGTTAAACAAAGTTAAATTACTCAGCCCGAGTCTTAGCAGTAAAGTCGAGCAGTTAGGAATATCAATTAGCAGCGTAAACACTCACAAGCAATCGGTACCTGCCACTTTACTTCCAGGTGAGCACTACCTCGTTAAAGTGAAAGTGTAATGATGCCAATAGAAAACTAAAAAGGTGTTAGATGAGTAACCATGAACAGCCAACCAAAGCCGTTGCATTAAAATACGATAAAGGCTCAGCTCCGACGGTATCCGCTATAGGTGAAGATGCATTAGCGCAAGAGATGATTGCTTTGGCCAAAGAAGCTGGGGTGTATATTCATCAAGATGAACACTTATGTGATTTTCTACACAAGCTGGAAGTGGGTGACGCGATCCCTAAAGAGCTCTACCTGCTTATTGCAGAGCTGATCGCGTTTGCTTATGTGCTTGATGGCAAATTTCCAGAGAAATGGAACAACATGCATCAGAAAATAATGGAAGAGGTTTAAAGCAAAGACGGTAAAGTCTTAGACGAACGGCCGATGGCCTTACAGCACGCGACTTTGTCACTACGGAACGCTTCGCTTACGGTAAAAACTAGAAAAGAGCAAAGCGACGGTGTAAATGCCGACCTTCTCAGTTTATTCGGCTCTAACCCGGTTTTTAATCAGCTCTTACCGTCTCAGCTTGTATCTGCTTTCACCCGGCTTTTAACCGGCCCTTAATCGACTTTTACCGACTCTTACTGTTCTTTCCATGCAAATGGATCAGCAATTCGGCTTCCGCTTTTGGTAGCTCACACTCTTGGATCAGCTCGTCAATTCCAGCGCCAAGACTGACCATTTTCATCGCCCGGGAATACAATCGGGTTTGTGGATCTTGTTGATTGGCTTCGTCAAGTTTGACATCTTGCTGTTGCAGCTTCTTTTCCAGCTCTAGCACTCTGCGACCCACGCCAATAGTGCCACTTCTGAGCTCTTGAAGTTCTCGCTTAACCGCTTCTCTTTGCTTATCGCCATCTTTAACCAATAAGGTTAACGCCTCGACTTTTGTGCGCAGTTTTTCCGCCTGTTTTTGTAAAAACAGGCCGAGCAAGATACAGGTAACGACAAATAATATCGCAGCAGCAATAAGCAGTTCAGTTGTGATCATTAATGGCTCTTTTATTAAAAGGGATTAAAATCTAAGACGAACGCTTCGCTTACGGATAACGGAACGCGACTGCGTCACTACGGAACGCTTCGCTTACGGAAAAAGCAGAAAAGCTTAAAACAAAATACAGCTAAGCTCCAGCAAACTTCTTCCATCTCTACTTCACCGTCTTAGTTTGTACCGGCTTTTCCGTCTCAGCTTATACCGTCTCAGCCCGAACCGTCTTTAAACCGGCTCTTAACTGATCATCGTCTCAGCACTATCGGCTTTTATTCGGCTCTTTACCGGCTTTCAAGTCTCAGCTCGAACCATCTTTAAATCGGCTTTTAACCGTCTCTAAACCGGCTTTTATTCGGCTTTCAACCGTCTCTTTACCGGCTTTCAAGCCTCAGATCGAACCGTCTCTGCTCGAACCGGCTTTTACTTCATTAAATCTCTGTCAATTCCATCCACTCTTCATCTGACAGTAGCTTATCTAAATCAACTAAGATTAATAGCTCGTTCTCACGATTGCTCACGCCTTGGATAAACTTAGTACTCTCTTCAGTACCCACATTTGGTGCATTATCAATCTCTGAACGGCGAAGATAAACAACTTCTGCAACGCTATCGACCAAAATGCCAATAACTTGCTTTTCAGCTTCGATAATCACAATACGAGTAGCATCATTAACGTCTGCCGAGGCGAGACCAAAACGTGAACGCGTATCGATAACAGTCACTACATTACCACGTAGATTAATGATCCCGAGGACATAGAGCGGTGCACCTGGAACGGGAGCTATGTCGGTATAACGCAGCACTTCTTGTACCTGCATTACATTGATGCCATAAGTTTCGTTATCTAACTTAAAAGTCACCCATTGTAATACTGCATCGTCATTACTGCCTGCTACAGCTGCACTATTTGAACTTTTCATAATCGCCTCAATCAATAGCACTATGACTATCTATTTAAATTTCAGAATAAGCATATCTTTCTATGCACTTCAAACCAATCAATTTAATATCGAAATATTACCGACCTAACCCTTTTATCGGCCTTTGGTCGTATTTCTAAACTGGCATTTTAAAATAATGCCAGCCTACGCTATTTATCTTCAAACTAGCCTTGGCTACCGAGACCTGAATCTAGCATCGCAACCAAAGCTTCTACATTTAAAATGCCACACATTTGCTCTTTAACCACGCCTGCAAGCCAAGGTCTTTTCCCTGCTTGGCTGCGCCAATTAACTTGAGACTTATGAATTTTTACGGTATTGACCAGTGATTCACACGTTAAGCCCCAGTTGCTGTCTTGCAGTACCACGATGTATTTATAGGCAACATTTTGCGCTAATGTTTGATCATACTTTTCAGGCATCACCCAAGCACAAGTATCCACTATATTAAGTTGTGCTTCCCGATATTGCTGTACGCCTAAATACCAATGAGGTCGGCCCATCAAATGATTAATACGTTCAATATTGACTATCCCGCCTAAACTCACTAACGGTACCGCTAATGTCAGCCCGGCAACTTTAAAAAATAGCACCTGGAACTCATCATCTAATTGCTCAATCAAGCCTGTAGTGATACTGGCCGCCACTGACGGTGCTGCAGCATGCTTAACTTGTTTGAGATCAATGCTTTCAGCTAATGGGTTGAGGGCTGTTTGTTCTGGTAACGCAGACTTTTGCGGCTGAAGTATTGTTGCTTGAGCTGAATTAACGATTGTATCTTGATGACTAAGTTCAAGCTTTGGTTCAAATTCAGGTTTTGGCTCTATCTTGAGTTCTAATGCCGACACTGGTGCTAATAACTGAGCTAGCGCTTGCTGATTGATACGTGCTTCAACCTCTACAGGAGCAAACTCTTTACTCTGCGCCGCAGTGTCATTTTGTCGCAGCCGACTTGGCTCTGTGCGCAAATGGGAGCTGTCTACACTGCTGGTGTCTGTGGCTGCGTCATCAACCGTTGGAGCATCATTAAGCAGTAAAGCGAAATAATCACATACCGCGTCATCAACCATTTTTGACATGGGAAAAATCCTTCGCGAGCAAATAATCAAGTAATCGCTCGTAAGCTTTAACACCACGGCTGCGCGGTGCATAATGTGAAGCAGGTAAATGACTCAAGCTTGCATCTCTAAATTTAGTGTCTACGGGAATAACATCATCCCAAAGATTGTCATGGTAATCTTGATTCAATTGCAACAACGCTGCGGTACTTGCGCGGGTGCGTTTATCAAACATGGTTGGCACGATGGAATAGCTATATTGGACTTTTTTAGATCGCCCCATAAGGATCATGGTTTTAACCATGCGATCAAGTCCCTTAATCGCTAGATATTCGGTTTGCACTGGCACGATAATATGCTGACTGGCCGCTAAAGCATTCACCATCAACACACCTAACACTGGCGGGCAGTCGATTAATACCACATCATATTGGTCGTCTAACAGCGCGAGAGCCTTCGTTAAAATCAGCCCCATGCCCTCTTGATGACCCAAGCTCCTATCTAAGGTCGCTAATGCCATGGTTGACGGAATTAAGTCGAGTCCAGCAACATTTGTAGGCACAATATAATTGCCAATATTTTGTTTGGTTAAACTTTTATTCGCTAAGAACAGATCGTATAAGGAACAAGGGATCTCCTCACTATCGATCCCTAAATAGTAACCTAAAGAGGCATGCGGATCGGTGTCGACCATCAATACGCGCTTACCTCTTTTGGTAAATACGCCAGCTAAACTAGCAACAGTCGTTGTTTTACCAACGCCGCCTTTCTGGTTTGCTATGGTCCAAATTTTCAAAATGATCCTTATGATGGGTCAGCCATCGCCTTAAGAGGTACTTTAACTCGCACTTAACCGACTGTTACTCTTCTAGCGCTCGAGTTGTGATCCTGATCCCACCATGAGGGAGACTTATCAGTTTCACCCCATCTTCAGCGATGGTTACCCTCTTCGCTTTTACAGGAAGAGTCAGTTGCGGCTCATCAAGTATCACCTCAGCACCTTTACTATCGGCATCTATTATCGCTAACGGCGGGGTTTCCCCCTTAATATCAACAGCGACTCGGTCTTTGGTAATATTTGTCGCAATCTTGTCGCTATCACTCGCTCGTTCATCGATAGTATTAGCGGTAACCTCTTGGATTATTTGTTTAGCAATATTCACAGCGCCGAGTTGTGTTGTTGCTGTGTTGATCGTGATAGCGCCATTATCTGGTGCAACACTTTCCAAACGAGCGACACTCTCGGCACTACCATCACCTAGCGGCATGGTCGTTATCTCTCCCTTGCGGGCTCGCTCAGCATATGACTGCACAAAAACGGGATTATTCGCCATCCATTGAGCCATAACTTCGGCTTGTTCATCTGGCACCATAAACAAAATTTGACTGTTTTTTAATTCTGTAACTTCACCAACGAGCAACTGATGTTTATATCTGAGTTCCAAATAAAGCGAACCCAAGGTAAATACAGCGATACTGAGTAAAAAGATCAGCAACAATGACACTGTATTAACTGCGCCTTTGATACTTTTTTTACCCCGTAAATGCTGTAATTGACTAGCCATGGAACGTCTCTCTTAGTATCGATTCCGCCATTTGGTCGATGCTAATGGACTTTGTTGAGATACCGCTATTCGTCACAGCCTGAGGCATGCCGTAAACCACACAACTTGCTTCATCTTGCGCCCAGATATTGGCACCTGCCGTTTTCAGCATGCGTGCCCCTTCTCGCCCATCTGCGCCCATGCCCGTTAATACCACTGCTAGCACATCGCCACCAAACACCTTAGATGCTGAGGCGAAGGTTATATCAACGCTGGGCTTGTAATTCATTTCAGGCTTACCAGCCAGCACTTTAATGCGGCCAAAACTGCCACCACGTTCAAGCATCATCTGCATACCGCCTGGCGCCAAATAGGCACAACCCGCACGCAGTTGATCGCCGTTTTGAGCCTCTTTGACCTCGATCTTACATAGGCTATTAAGGCGGGTTGCAAAAGTCGGTGTAAACGCCGCGGGCATATGTTGAATAAGGATGATCGGGTACGGATAGTTTGCCGGCAGTTGTATTAACACTTTTTGAAGTGCAACGGGTCCGCCGGTTGAGGTGCCGATAAGCAACGCTTTGTATTTCTTGCCACTGGCACGCGCAACGACCGTTGAACGGCTACTCGCCCGTTCAGCTACCACTGGTGATGGCGATGAAGCACTCGCTATAATTCCTGAGCGCATAGGCGCTAGCGGTTGCGCCGTGCTAGTGCGTGTTCTTGTAGTAACAGTTTGTGGCCTCACAGCGGGTCTGAATAAACGACGACGCCCTAAGGTTTTAATCCGCTGCTGTAATAATGCAATTGCATCATCTTTATTGGTTGCGATGTCTTCAAAACGCTTGGGGAGAAAGTCGAGCGCTCCCGCTTCAAGTGCATCTAATGTCGCTTTAGCGCCGTCGTGAGTTAATGATGAAAACATCAAAATGGGGACAGGCCGATTGGCCATAATCTGCTTAACGGCAGTGATCCCATCCATGACTGGCATCTCAATATCCATTGTTATCACATGTGGATTAAGCTCGGCAGCGAGTTTAACGGCTTCTGCGCCATTGACTGCGGTACCCACGACTTCAAGCTCTGGATCTTGACTGACTATCTCACTAACGCGTCGTCGAAAAAAACTCGAATCGTCGACAACTAGTACTTTAATGCCCATTTAAATTCCTATAACGCATGGGGTTACTGCTTTGCCACTATACAAAAAGGAATAAGTGAAAGTAGACTTTCTGCTTATTCCTTTATTGAAACGCTAGCTTTTATTGCGAGCGTAGTGCTTTAGTAGTCCTGGAACGTCCAAAATCAGCGCGATACCACCGTCGGAGGTTATTGTTGCCCCCGCCATTCCCGGCGTACCATGTAACAAGGTGCCCAGTGGTTTAATGACCACCTCTTCTTGTCCTATTAATCCATCAACTACAAACCCTATTTGCATCGTTCCCAACTGCACTATCACCACGTGTCCATGTTGTTTGTCACCATGGACTAACGTTGAGCGACTGTGAGCAAGCCAATGCTCTAAATAAAACAGCGGTACTGCTTTATTACGCACGATAACCGTTAATTGGCCATCAACTACATTGGTTTTAGTGAGATCTAAGTGGAATATTTCACTCACGCTAGACAGGGGTAATGCAAATACTTGTTCGGCAACTTCAACCATAAGCGTGGGCATAATCGCCAAGGTGAGCGGCACTTTAATCTCTAAACGTGTCCCTTTACCTTTAAGCGAGTCGATGTAAACCGTACCGTTCAATTGGGTAATACGGGTTTTAACAACGTCCATGCCAACGCCACGACCGGATATGTCCGAGACTTCTACTTTAGTAGAGAAACCGGGGGCAAAAATCAGATTATAAGCTTCTTCGTCAGTCATTCGCGCTGCGGCATCAGCGTCAAGCACACCGCGGCTAATAGCGATATCTTTAAGCTTTTGCGGATCCATTCCCGCGCCATCATCCTCAATTTTCAGTAGGATATGGTCGCCTTCTTGGCTAGCAGAGAGCGTAATAGTGCCTGATCTAGGTTTGCCGCTTGCCTCACGTTCATCTGGCATTTCAATACCATGATCAACGGAGTTTCTGACCAAATGCACTAACGGATCAGCTAATGCTTCAACTAAGTTTTTATCAAGGTCGGTATCTTCACCCACCATAATAAGGTCAATTTCTTTATTGAGGGTACGAGCCAAGTCTCTCACCACACGAGGAAAACGGCCAAAGACTTTCTTAATCGGTTGCATACGCGTTTTCATTACCGCGCCTTGCAAGTCAGCGGTAACCAAGTCTAGGTTTGCCAGTGCCTTCGACATCTCTTCGTCATCACGGGAGACTCCAAGGCTCAACAAGCGATTACGAACCAGTACTAACTCACCGACCATGTTCATTATCTGATCAAGTCTTGAAGTATCGACGCGTACCGTCGTTTCTGCTTGCGGGGTATTAGCCGCAGGCTTAGCTTTGGCTTGAACCGCGGGTTTTGGTGTTGGAGCGACCACAGCTGCTTGCTGTGACGTGGTAATGGCTTGCACTACGGGCGCAGAACTTGCTTGCGATGCTTGAGTGACTTCAGTCACCGCTCCTGGACTACTGCCAGCACCATGAAGTTCATCAAGTAAGCGTTCAAACTCATCGTCGCTGATTTCATCAGAGTCCACAACGTGCGCGGGTTCTGCTACAACGGCTGGCGCTGAGGGGGCTTTAAACTGACCCGAGCCATGCAATTCATCAAGTAACGATTCAAACTCGTCGTCGGTGATGTCACTAGTACTTGCGCTCGCTACATTAACGCTATCAGCCGCGGCATTCGCGCTAGGGCTATTACCATTGCCATGCAAAGCATCGAGCAAAGCTTCAAATTCAGCGTCGTTGATGTCGTCAATACTGCCGCCACTGGTAATGTCTACTGCCGCTGTAATAGGGGCAACAACGGTTTCGATAATCGTTGCTTCTTCAACACCTGCAGTTGTTTGATCCGCTTGAGCATCCGCTAACTCTGAAGGCAATAATTGCCCTGCACTGAGTGTTTTAAGCTGCGCTAACAAGTTCGGATCCGCTGGAGACTGAGGCTGATCCGCCTGAGTTTCAGCAAACATAGTATTGATGGCATCGACCGCTTGTAAAATAACGTCCATTAAATTAGCACTGACTTGTCGCTTGCCAGTACGCAATAGATCGAAGGTATTTTCAGCTTCATGGCAAACATCTACCATTGGAGTCAAACTGAGGAAACCCGCACCACCTTTTACCGTGTGGAACCCTCTAAAAATGGCATTGAGCAGATCGGTATCGTCAGGGTTATTTTCTAACGTGACTAGTTGTTCTTGTAGAAGCTCTAAAATCTCACCGGCTTCGATCAAAAAGTCCTGCAGTATCTCTTCATCAACATCAAAGGACATTCTTTTGACTCCTTTAAAAACCTAAGCTCGAAAGCAGATCGTCAACTTCATCTTGACCCGTCACAACATCCTGACGTTTTTCTGCATTCATAATAGGACCTTCAGCTTCAACATCGAGCAAGGGTGTACTTTCTGCAATTGACGCAGGTTGCTCACCAAAGACGGTTAACATAGAAACCAAGCTACTTTCCACTTCTCTGACGAGTTCAATTACACGACGGATCATTTGGCCAGTGAGGTCTTGGAAGTCTTGTGCTAGTAGTATTTGATTAAGCAGTTCTCTGACTCGACTTGCGTCCGATTCACTTCTATCTACAAATTGTTGAATATCATGGCACAGAGCTTTAAATTCATTTAATGGCAGTTCACGGCGCATGAGTTTGTCCCAAGCCGGTTTCACTGCCTGAATATTATCACTTAATGCATTTGCTAAAGGTAAACACTCTTCAACCGCATCCATGGTCTTATTAGCCGCTTGCTCTGTCATCTCGATGACATAGGTCAAACGCTCTTTGGCATCTGGAATTTCGGTATTCGCTAGCTCTACCAAGCGGTTGTCCACTTGAAAGTCTACGATAGCACTGTGAAGTTGGCGCGTTAAACGGCCCACTTCATCGAAGAGTTCTTTTTGAATAGGTGAAGCTATTTCTCTCACCAATTCATCGGCTTGTGCTTGCTCGCCATCACGAAGTAACGCGACGAGACTCTCAGCTTGCTCGAGAGTAATGAGCCCTGAAGTATATTGCTGCATTGCTCATCCTTGCTTAACCTAAGCGCTCAAAAATCTTCTCTAATTTTTCTTTTAGCGTTGCTGCAGTAAAGGGTTTAACTACATACCCATTTACCCCAGCTTGCGCGGCTGCAATAATCTGCTCGCGTTTAGCTTCCGCTGTCACCATCAGTACTGGAAGGTGCTTTAAGTTATCATCGGCACGAATCGCCTTTAATAAGTCAATACCTTGCATTCCAGGCATGTTCCAGTCGGTGACGACAAAATCGAAATCACCCTTCTGTAACATAGGTAAGGCTGTCGAACCGTCATCTGCTTCTTGGGTATTATTAAATCCCAAGTCTCGCAACAAGTTCTTGATGATACGTCTCATTGTTGAAAAATCATCAACAACAAGAATCTTCATATTCTTGTTCAAGGTTTCCTCCGCGGAGCTTATTTTTTATGTTCGTTTATTGTTATGTTTGCGTCCAGTGCTTGAGTTTACCTTTGAGTCTTAGCATCGCCTGACTATGGATCTGGCTAACTCTAGACTCACTGACCTCAAGAATGGCCCCAATCTCTTTTAAATTTAATGCTTCATCGTAATACAATGACAATACCAGCGCATCTCGTTCTGGTAATAGCTTTATCCCCGCCACTAATGCTGAATGAAATTCAACTTTAGCTAACGACTCATAGGCTACATCATCTTGGTTATCGTCGTGGTTAACCACATCAACGGCAACGCCTAAATCTTCTATCCCGACCACTTTACCCACAGACACATCATTCAAAATTCTGTAGTAATCTTCGAGCGGCATCTCTAGTCGCTCGGCGATTTCGGGATCACGTGCATCACGCCCAAGCTCTTGGCCTAATTCATCAATCACTTGTGCAACGCGACGTTGATTACGATGTACCGATCTAGGTACCCAATCGCCGCGTCTTATTTCATCTAACATAGAGCCACGAATTCTGATCCCGGCAAAGGTTTCAAATTTCGCGCCTTTACTACCATCAAACTTCGATGAAGCCTCTAACAGCCCCATCATACCCGCTTGCAGTAAATCATCTAACTGCACCGACGCCGGTAAGCGCGCCAATAAATGATGGGCAATTCTTTTTACTAGCGGTGCATACTGTTCAACGATAGAGGTCTTATTATCAAAACGAGTATACGCGGCCGCTTTATTCACCAGACTTATCCTCTTGATAATCAGGACGTTGCACCAATCGTTCAACAAAGAACTCTAGGTGTCCACCTGGTTGAGAAGGTATAGGCCAGCTCAATATTTTATTCGCGAGTCCATGATAAGCAATCGCTGCTGGAGACTTAGGAAACATCTCCACAATCAACTTTTGCTTTCTGACAGACTTACGTAAATTCTCATCGAAAGGTACAGTCGCGACCAACTCAAGGGCAACATCCAGAAATCTGTCTGTTACTTTACTTAACTTGGCGAATAGCTCCATCCCTTCTCGCAAACTCCGCACCATATTGGCGACAATTTTGAAACGGAACACACCGTGTTCGCGGCTCAAAATTTTAATCAATGCATAGGCATCGGTAATCGACGTTGGTTCATCACACACCACAATTAACACATCTTGTGATGCACGAGAAAAACTCAGCACCATGTCGGAAATACCCGCTGCGGTATCCACAATTAAGATGTCAAACTGGGTTTTCATCTCACTAAAGGCACGAATTAAACCCGCATGCTGTGCCTGAGTCAGTTCGACCATAGATTGAGTGCCAGAAGTCGCTGGAATGATCCCAATGCCTTTTGGTCCTCTTAAGATGACATCATCTAATTCGGCATCTCCAGACAAAACATGAGATAAATTTTTATCTGCGCGCAAACCTAGCATCACATCGACGTTCGCTAGACCCAAATCCGCGTCCAAAACCACGACACGTTTGCCCTTTTCTGCTAACGCGACAGCCGTGTTAATTGACACGCTGGTTTTACCAACGCCACCTTTACCACCTGATACGGCGATAACTTTTACTTTTGCATTGTTTGGCTGATTCATCATACGTAAACCGCTTGCTTGATCGGGAGTCATGTTTTTACTCGAATGCATGGGTCATCTCTTGTGACCGTTCACTATTATGTAATGGTTCTAATTGTTCGTTATCTAACACCGCTAATGCTCGATTGGCTAAAGCTAATGTGTCAGCCACTTGCATATCTTCTGGAACGCGTTGTCCATCGGTCACATAACTCAAAGGTAACCCACTTTGGATCAATACACTTAGCGCTGGCGCTAATGACACTGATTCATCTAACTTCGTCAGTACCGCGCCGGAAAGCGGGATACGGGTAAACTGTTTTACAGCATCTTCTAATACGCGACGCTGACCAGTGGCAGACATTACCAGATAACTACGGATAGGTATTCTGCTATTTGCAGTTAAATTATCGAGTTGCTGGAAGAGTCGCAGATCTCGCTGCCCCATGCCTGCGGTATCAATCAAAACCAACTTACGATTTCTAAATTGATACAGAATCTGTTCTAACTCATGAGAATCATGAGCCTGCTTAACTGGACAGCCCATTATTTTGCCATAGGTTGCCAATTGCTCAAAGGCACCAATGCGATAATGGTCCGTGGTAATCAGTCCGACTTGATCTGAGCCATGATGCGCGGCAAATCTGGCCGCCAATTTGGCAATTGTCGTCGTTTTACCCACCCCAGTTGGGCCCACAAATGCCACAACACCACCTTGACGCACAATATCGTCGCCTTGGTTGTCGAGTAAATTCGCTAAACTACGCGGTAAAGAGGCCACTAATTCTGCTGGACTGTAATGTTCACTCAAACTTGACAATTTTTTGGCGATTGCGGGTGAAAACTCAGCTTCAAGCAATTTGCTTTCTAACATTGCGCCGACAGGATCGATACGTTTCTTTTGCTCAGACATTAACGCGCTAACTTGATGAGTCAATAAGCTACGAATTGACGCGAGCTCCTCTTTCATCACGTCCATTTCTGCACTGTTATTTTGCTTTTGAGGACTAAAACTGTCTGGTGCCCTATTCGGCGTAAATTCTGCCTTAAGCGGTTGCTTAGTTTGCGGAACTTGGGCTTGTAATCCCTTAGCCCATTGCGGCATATCGAGCTCTTCGCTGCCCATTGCCAATGTTTGCTGGCTCATGCGGCTTTGCTGACGTTCAAGCAGGGCTTGCAGTGAATCGGGAGCCAGCGCTGGCTTAATGCGCGTTTCCGTCTTTATATTCGCCCGCGAACCTAAGGTCACTTTTTCATCGCTAAGGTCGGTAAATGCTGCAGGAGACGGCGCTGCTGCAGGGATCTGTGGTTTTGGATCGTCATAATCTACCGCCGCGACAATTTCAATGCCGCCAGTCACTTTCTTATTCGACATGATCACAGCGTCTGAACCCAAAGTTTCTTTAACTTGAGCTAGGGCCGAGCGCATATCTTTTGCAAAAAATCTTTTAATCTTCAATTATTCGCCCTCTACTGCCCAACAGCGGATACGATGCGTATCTGTTTTTCATCAGGTACCTCTTGATAAGAGATCACCCTCAGGTTTGGAATCGTATGCTTAACAAATCTTGATAACGTTGAACGTAGCATGCCAGATGTTAATAATATTGCGGGTTGACCGACCATTTCCTGGCGCTGTGTGGCATCAACCAATGACTTCTGCATACGCTCTGCAAGGCTGGGTTCAATATTAGGACCGTCGCCTCCCGTTGCTTGCATAGACTGATGCAACATTTGTTCCAACTCTGGCGCCAAAGTAATGACAGGGATTTCCAGTTCTGGTCCGCTGATCTCTTGTACGATCATTCTCTTTAACGCAATTCGCACAGCGGCAGTGAGCACTTCGGTATCAGCGCTCTTAGGCCCATACTCTAACAATGTTTGTACGATGGTCTTCATATCTCTAATAGACACGCCTTCGTTTAGTAAGTTTTGCATCACTTTAACCACGGTTCCCAGCGGCATTACATCCGGAATAAAGCCATCAACCAACTTAGGTGCGTTTTTAGCCAACATATCCAGTAGTTGCTGAACCTCTTCATAACCCAATAACTTAGAGGCATTATTGGTAAGCAGCTGGCTGATGTGAGTGGCCACTACCGTGGCAGCGTCTACGACGGTATAGCCTAGGGTCTGTGCATGCTCTCTAAGCTCTGGTGCAATCCATACGGCTTCTAAACCAAAGGCTGGATCTGTGGTTTCAATACCATCGAGCTTGCCAAAAACTTGTCCGGGGTTAATCGCTAGCTCGCAATCATGACGAATTTCGCCTTCACCAGATGAAACCCCCATTAATGAGATCCGATACGCGTTAGGCGACAGGTCTAAATTGTCGCGAATATGTACCGCTGGCACTAAAAAACCTAACTCTTGCGACAACTTTTTACGCACGCCTTTAATTCTGCCAAGTAGCTCGCCGCCCTGACCTTTGTCTACCAGCGGGATCAAACGATAACCGACCTCAAGACCAATGGTGTCAACATGTTGAACATCATCCCAGCTGAGTTCTTTAGGTTGGGTATCACGCTTTTCAACGGGGCCAGTTTTCGCCAACTCCAATGCTCGCTCGCGATCAGTCTCTTTCTTTTTCTTAATTAAGTAAGCAGAGCCGCCGGCAACAACAGCCAGCGATATAAACACCAAGTGTGGCATGCCCGGCACGATACCCATTACAAACATAACCGCTGCGGCAATGGCAAGTGCTTTGGGGCTGTCAAACATCTGGCTCATCATCATTTCGCCCATATCGCCCGATTCATTTTGGCGAGTCACCATTAAGGCGGCGGCGATTGACAATAAAAGACCCGGGATCTGAGCGACGAGGCCATCACCAATGGTGAGTAGCGTATAAATTTCGATAGCATCGGAAAAACTAAGCCCGTGCTGCGCCATACCGATGACAAAACCGCCAAGAATATTAATCACTAAAATCATTATTCCTGCAATCGCATCACCTTTTACAAATTTTGACGCACCGTCCATCGCACCATAGAAATCGGCTTCACGGGTCACTTCTGCACGTCTGACACGGGCTTCCTCTTGGCTTAACAGCCCGGCATTGAGGTCAGCATCGATGGCCATCTGCTTACCCGGCATGGCATCTAGCGTAAAGCGAGCACTAACTTCAGAGATACGGCCAGCACCTTTGGTCACTACCGCGAAATTGATGATAATTAGAATTAAAAACACCACTAGACCCACGGCATAGTTACCGCCAATCACCACCGAGCCAAAGGCTTCAATGACTTTACCTGCGGCATCACCACCATTGTGTCCTTCAAGTAATACCACTCGAGTAGAGGCAACGTTAAGTGCGAGTCTAAGTAAGGTTGCGATCAGCAGGACTGTCGGGAATGCGGCAAAATCAAGTGGACGGTCACTGTAGATAGCAACAAGCAACACCACTAAGGCAAGTGCTATGTTAAACGCAAACAGAATATCCAGCAGAAAAGCAGGCATGGGTAACGTGATCATAGCCAATGCAGCTAAAACCAATATAGGGGTACCCAATCCTTTAAAATGTGCGGGCTTTAATTGCTTTAATTGCCCTAGTCTTGCCTTAAGTTCCATTCACCCTGAGTCCAATCTTTGACGCTTGTTAGCTGTACTGCAAAATTAGTACCAATATTAACAAGATCAATCTGCTCACACCATAGAGCGGCGCACACTATAACCTGAAACGAATAACCAAAGAATGGACAACCAAACAACTGACTGTTTATTATACAATTTATAGCTGAGAAATGTGAGTTATAGCCGCTAGTGCTTCAACTCATCAGGAATAGGCTGTTTTGTGGGGACGGCATTAGGGCGACGCCCTTTACCTTTTTGGAATTGCCGAAGCTGAAATACATACGCAAGCACCTGAGCAACCGCGGTAAATAGACCTTCAGGGATCTCTTGATCTATTTTAGTCGTATGGTAGATAGCACGCGCTAATGGCGCTGCAGTGACAATAGCTACATTATGCTCTCGGGCTATTTCGCGGATCTTAAATGCCACTTCATCGACCCCTTTAGCCACCACAAAAGGGGCTGTCGATTTAGTCGCATCATATTTCACCGCAACGGCGTAATGTTCGGGGTTAACCACAATAACATCGGCATTGGGCACTTCGCCCATCATACGGCGCTGAGCCATCTCTTGTTGTAACTGGCGAATACGTCCCTTAACTTCCGGCTTACCTTCGGTATCTTTATATTCGTCTTTCACTTCTTGCTTGGTCATCTTCAGCTCTTTGCTGTGATTCCAAATTTGGTAGGGAACATCAATGGCAACAATTAAGAATGTTGATGCGCACAGTAAGATGAAAATCCATGAGACGAGATCAAGCGCGTGATAAATATTGCCGGGCAAGTGATCTTGCGACAGCATCAAAATATCATTCAGATAAATATTAAGGACTAAATAAGCCGTTATTGCCACAACGGAGAACTTCGCGATACCTTTAGTCAACTCCACCACAGCTTGCACACCGAACATGCGTTTTAAGCCTTTAGCTGGATTCATTTTACTGGATTTTGGCATGCAGGCTTTAGCAGAGAAAGACATGCCACCAAGTGCGATGTTGCCCACGAAAGCTATTAGGGCGAGAAATGCGATAAAACCCAACAACGGCGACGCTAACTCGTTACCGACCATGCTCCAGATATTCATCATTTGCCGCGTGTCAAAAATCTCTTCGCGGGTCATGACAAACAAGTTAGTCATAATGTTGTGCATCGCCTTGGCAATGCTCGGCCCAGTCATCACTAATCCCACAGCAGCCGCAATAAGCACTGCAGAGGTGCCTAAATCTTTGGAGCGTGCAACCTGCCCTTTGTCTTTGGCCTGTTGCAACTTCCTGGCGGTTGCTTCCTCTGTTTTTTCTTGGCTGCTGTCGTTCTCAGCCATTGTGACTGACCAGAGTGTTATCTTTGAAGCTACAAGGCTTCAAAGTGCAAGGTCGCCAGCCATTAAGGCTTAATCCCGGTATAAGTCCCGCTATTAATGCAGCCATTAATTGATTGTGCCTTCTGAATTACACTGCAGCTCTAGTACATTACACAGCAAAATCTGCGTTTCACGCCAAACCTCATCAAAGTGAGCCATGATAGGCGTCAATGTAAGCCATAGAATAAACAGGCCGCTTACCATGGTGACCGGGAAACCAATAGAAAAAATGTTTAATTGCGGTGATGCACGAGTCATGACACCAAATGAGAGGTTGATAGTGAGCAGTGCGACAATAGCTGACAGCGACATCGTAAGCGCCGCGCCAAACATGTAACCGACAAATTCAGTGAACAGCCGATAACTGGCTAAGCTGAGGCCGTTCATCGACACTGGAATGGAGTCAAAACTGGCAACAACCATTTTAATTAAGACTAGGTGCCCATCTACGGCCAGAAATATCAGAGTGGTCAGCAGCAGGAAGAAGTTAGCCACTACGGGGGTCTGCTGACCTGAGCTGGGATCGATCATCGAAGCAAAACCCAAACTGGTTTGCATGCCGATGATTTGCCCTGTTAGCACAAAGGTCTGCATCAACAATAAAGAGCCAAAGCCCATTGATACACCAATAATGATCTGCTGGAACGTGACAAAAACAGCACTTAATGAAAACAGTTCAATGTTTGGCATTGGAGGTAAAACAGGCACAACGGCAGCGGTAACGGCCAGTGACAGCATTAATCTCACTCGCGAGGGCGTGGTATTGGCGCCGAAAACAGCCATCACCATAAACATACTGGATATGCGTGTTAGCGGCCACATGTAACCGGCAATTCCGCCCATAATAGTATCGAGTAAAATATCCATAGCTACAACACTACGCCTAAATGCCTATTAAGCATCGGAATAACATGTTGTCGTATAGTAGGCATGATTAGCCTATGACCTGCGGGATCATATTCACCATCTGCAAAAAGAACTCCATCATGGTTTGCACCAGCAAATGGCCCATGAACATCAAGCCAAATAACGTCGTCAGTAGACGAGGTAAGAAACTCAATGTTTGTTCGTTAATTGAGGTCGCCGCCTGAAAAACGGCAACAACCAAACCCACAATCAATCCTGGTACAATAATCATCGATACCATGGTGACAATCACGGTAAGGGCTTCTCGAAAGATATCAATCAGGGCTTCTGGAGTCATAAGCTACCTTCAATAAACAAGCGAGAAACTATGGCTGCTAATGTTTCATGGCAGATATCTACAATATTAATGAGCGCCTCTGGGGTCATAGCCTACCTATAATCCGAAACTATTCGCTAACGTACCCATGACTAAGCTCCAGCCATCAACCAATACGAACAGCATGATTTTAAACGGCAAAGAGACAATCATCGGCGACAACATCATCATACCCATTGCCATCAAAATACTGGCCACCACCAAATCTAATACCAAGAATGGCACGAATAACATAAAACCAATTTGGAATGCGGTCTTCAGCTCACTGGTGATAAAGGCAGGAATAATCACGCTCATTGGCGCATCTTCAGGCTCGTTAATATTTTGATAACCTGATATTTCAATAAAGGTATCTAAATCAGTTAAGCGAACCTGCGCTAACATAAAGTCTTTTAACGGCCCTTTACCTGTATTGAACGCCTGATCGATTGGCATTCCCTGTTCAATATAGGGCAATACTGCTTGATCATAAATTTTATCGAACACCGGCGACATAATAAAAAATGTCATAAACATACTGATGCCGATTAGAATTTGATTCGACGGTGCCTGCTGTAGACCAATCGCTTGTCGCAAAATAGATAAGACAACAATAATACGAGTGAATGAAGTCAACATAATGACCGCTGCAGGAATAAAGCTTAACGCTGTCATCAACAGCAAAATCTGCATTGTCACCGAATATTGGGTCGAGCCATCAGCCCCTGTTGACACCGTTACGGCAGGTAAAATCCCCGTTGCAGCAAGGGCCGTCGGTGAGAGCAAAGACAGCGCCAGCCCAACAAACAACATATTCCATTTTATCATTGTGACGACTTCACTTGACGTAATCGATCCGCAAAGGAGACTTTAGGCTGCTCAACTGGCGTGGTGAGTTTATCGACCAAATTGACTTGATGAGGTGTGACGCCGAGCAGATATTGCTGGCCATCGACTTCAACTAACACTAGTTTTTCTTTTTGGCCCAGCGGCGTAACGGCGATGGTTTTTAGCACCCCTTGGTTACTAGGCACTAGATTCAGTCGCTTCACCATATAAGCTAAGGCAAAAATCAGCAATAAAACAACAATTAGGCCTCCCACCATACTGGCAAGCGTAGCAACACTTGAGGGCGCTGCCGATTTCTCTGCTGTAGCGGCAACGCTAGCAAGACTTGCTAATACCATCTGAAAACTCATTACTCATCCTTTCTATTTAAGCTTTTTAATGCGCTCAGTTTGGCTAATAACGTCGGTTAAACGAATACCAAACTTGTCATTGACCACAACCACCTCACCGTGGGCGATTAACGTACCATTGACCATGACATCCAATGGCTCGCCAGCGATACGGTCTAATTCAACCACCGAGCCTTGGTTTAACTGCAGCAAATTACGAATATTGATAAAACTGCGGCCTACTTCCATCGAAATAGTCACCGGAATGTCCATTATCGCATCGAGTTTTGACGCTTCCTCTTGACTGAAATGAGCAGCATCGCTACTAAACTCATCAAGTTCAACTGCTTGTGCTTCTTCAATTGCTTGCTCAGCCATTGCTGCAGCCCAATCATCACCTGTATCTGTACTCATCGACGTATCACCTTATATCTCAGAACGTTCGCGTGGCTTACCTTTATGCGTAACCAACTGCAACTCTGTCTTAGCCGTTTCCGGTCTAGGAATTTTTTCGCAAATCTTTAATGCAAGATTCTCTTTTGTTTTCCCCATCTTACAACGATAAGTGGGAAGGTCTTCAACTTTTAAAACAATATATTCAGGCAGTTCAACGGGAATAACATCGCCCGCTTTGAACTCAAGCACTTCACGCAGGGTCAGTTGATGTTCCACCACGGTGGCATCAATACCCACATCTACGTCCATGATCTCATCTCGTAGCGCCTGAGACCAACGCATGTCCGTATCTTGAGTATCACTTTGCACGCCCGCATCGAGTAACTCGCGGATAGGCTCAATCATGGAATACGGCATGGTGATATGAAAATCTCCGCCGCCGCCATCCACTTCGATATGGAATGAACTCACCACCACTACCTCCGTCGGGCTGACGATGTTCGCCATAGCGGGGTTAACTTCAGAGTCGAGATAATCAAACTCAACATCCATTACTGGCGCCCACGCTTCTTTATAATCTTCAAAAATGATTTTTAGCAGCAATTGAACAATACGGCGCTCAGTTGGGGTAAATTCTCGACCTTCAATTTTGGCGTGGAATCGTCCATCACCTCCAAAAAAGTTATCGACCAAGATAAACACCAATCTCGCTTCCATGGTGATCAACGCCGTGCCTTTTAATGGACTAAAGCGCACCATGTTTAAACTGGTCGGTACAAACAGGGTATGGACGTACTCACCAAACTTGAGCATTTGCACACCATTGATCGACACTTCCGCCGCTCGGCGCATCATGTTAAACATGCTAATGCGCAAGTGGCGAGCAAAGCGCTCGTTAACAATCTCAAGCGTTGGCATTCGGCCACGTACAATACGGTCTTGCGAAGAGAAATCATAAGAACGTGCATCAAGCTCATCGTCCTGAATCATGTCCTCTTCAACGTCATCTACACCGTGTAGTAGCGCATCAATTTCGTCTTGGCTTAATAAATCACTCACGATATTGCCTTTGCCTATATAAAAACGTTTGGTTTACAAAAAGCCGTGCAAACTTACTGCATCACAAAGCCGGTAAATAATACTTTTTCAACCACTTTACGACCAATAATGGGCTGCAAGGTGTTTTGCACATTGAGCAGGGCTAACAAACGCATCTCATCTTTGCCAGCTTGGGTACTGAGTTTTTGCACATCCGCACCACTAAATGTGGTCAGTAGTGCATCTTCAATCAGTGGAATGTGCTTTTTAATCAATACATCATCGTCCTTGCCGCGCACCATCAACTGCACTTTGATTTCAACAAGTCGCGTGCGGCCGTTGCCTGGCAAGTTAAATAAGAACGGTCGTGGCATAGCAGCGTAAAAGGCTTCTCCCTGATTTGCAGTCTCTGCTGCGGTAGGTTGACCCTCCGAGCTCTGTTCAGCATCACCGCTCAATAACATCCATAGCGTCACCGCTATAACAATGAAAAGTGCTACAGCAATACCGCCAAACAAGATTAACTTTTTCTTACTTTTGGGCTCGTCATTAACCTCGAGCTCTAATGATTGTTCTTCTGCCATCTGCTTTCCCTAACTCGAGCATTTATGCCCTTACTTTACAGGTTCAAAGACAACCTATAAAACCAAAATTATAATGTGCGCTATAGGGTACCTGCTTATGCATAATAATCTATACCTGATGCGGCACTAGAAGCTAGATTTGTGCCAACAACTCGATCTTCTGCTGAAATTTCGTCCATTTCAGAGTGACTTTGGCCTTGGCTGTCTCTATCCCCCTGGAAAGCTTGTTCATTGCCACCGTTATCTTGAGACACCTGACCATCGGTCAATTGCATACCTTGTTCAGCCAGCATTTCACGTAATCTTGGCATTGCTTGCTCAATTAAATCACGTGTTTGATGTTGTGAGACTTGAAACTGTACTTGGGTAGTATCGCCTTGCACCTGAATGCGTACAATCATGCTGCCAAGCTCCGCCGGATCTAAGCGAATTTCAGCGTGTTGAACACCTTGACTCACCATGGTGATTAATTGCTGCTTCATTACCGGCGAAAATCGCTGGATCATCTCCTGCATCTGTGTGGCTTGGTCCGCATGCTGTTTAAGTGAAAGTTGTATTTGTTGCGGCTCAGCACGGGTTAAACTTTGCTGTATTTGTAAATTATGTGCCTGTAAGCCTGCAGCAGTTTTAATCTCTTCAGTCGATAACGTTGCACTGCCACTGGCGAGATTGGCCTCTAGCCCCATCTGAATGGGCGTTAACCTAACGGAAAGCTCGGCGCCTTTTAACTGCTCTGTCGCGGCAGTCATATTGTTAGCATCGCCCAGCGCAGATTTAGCGCTCACCCCTTTTTCTATCTCAGCTCGTTGCGTTCCGCCCTGCTCTGTAGCTGCTTGCATCGCCGCTTCTTTGCCTAAAATATCTCGACTATCGGCTTTACTCGTTGGGCTTGTCAGTTCATTGCCCGTTTGAACGGCATTGGCGAATTTTGCTCCATCAACACCGCCATTCAGCGCTGCTGACGTTGGAGCTGTTGATCCGTCGTTGACCGCTTGTGCTCTCGCGGCATCAGTTGACGTTGCTGCCAGAGAAGGAGCTGTAATGGCATATTGAGTTAAAAGCTCACCATCAGCACCCAGTATTTGACTCTGTGCTAATAAATCGTTGAGATCTTGTGCTGGCATATTGCGAAGTGCAGCTTCAGAAATACCACTTTGAAAGCTTAACGCTTGCAATATTTCATCAGACATTTCATCAGACATCTCATCGGGCAAGTCAGTGCTCGTAGCGGCAGATAAATCCCCCTCTTTAACGCCCTTTTCTTGCGCTATTTGCATATCATCGACTAACGGCAAGGTTTCGCCGTCGGCGGCAATCATCGATTGACTCTCTGCATCGCTGGGGAAGTTATTGGCAAGATTAATTTGTGCTAGCACTTGGCTAACGTCATCACTCACCTCAGCGTCTTCTGCCTTACCCTTTGAGGCTGCTACCGTAATGTTTTCAGTGGTAGCATTTGTTGATGGAGTGTCAGTGTTACTTTGCTCATTTTTGTGCTTTGTATTTGACGCAGGATCCGTTTGACTGGCTTTTTCTAAGGCTGCTGAGAAATTGTCGCCATCGGCATTAAGTTCAGGCTGACTGTTAGGGCTCACCTTTTTTGCGGCAGCTGCATCAGCGCTACTGAGTAATATATTGGTCATCTGCTGCATAACTTCTCCGTCAGCGTTGCCTTAACAAGCACAAAATGTTTATCTTATTTTGTTATGAGTCTGGTATTAGGCGTCAAAATATCGGCTTGATATATGGCTTTCATTACCATACTTAGCAAGTATAATGCCAACAAAAGTGACAGAGGAAAAACTATCGGCGGGATTTTCGGTAAAACTGTTGCGATGCAAACTCGTCTACCATTTTTTGTTCTCTACGTTGCTCTGCAAGTTGTGCTGCATCGGCTTTTTTAGCCAGCAATAACTCTACCGCCTTACGTTTTTGTTGTTTCTCTTGCCAATAGCTTTGACGGTGTTGTTGTTGAGTGAGCGCTTCTTGCACCGTGTTAACTTGCTGCACAATGGCATTATCAATTTGGCGCACAAACTGGTGGAACTGATGGTAGTAGCTCGCGCTAATCTGTTTTCCTTGCTGCTGCTCCATCTGCTTCATGTAATCTAAACGATAGTCCTGCAGCGCCTTTAATTGCGTTTGCCTACGCTGCAGCTCTAACTGCGCGGTACGCAGTTGTAGTGATGCTTGCTCTTCCGCATCTTTAGTGAGCTTAAGTACGGTAAGAAGTGGATCGACTTTAGCCATTTTAGTATTTACTCATCAGCGCTAGACATGACATTGCGCACCGAGTTGGCTCAACATTAGCTCACTGCTTTCGAAGGTAATGCTATCTTTCATGGTTTGTCGCAAAAATGCATTCATCGCCGGTTGCAAGCGGATGGCATTATCGATTCGAGGGTCGCTTCCCTGAGTGTAAGCCCCAATTGAAATCAGATCTTTATTCTGTTGATAAAGCGAATACACCTGCTTAACACGGCGCATAGCTTCTAAATGCGCGGTGCTAATCACCATAGGCGCAACACGGCTAATTGACGCTTCAATATCAATAGCAGGATAATGCCCTGAATCCGCAAGCGAACGTGACAACACAATATGGCCATCAAGAATGGCGCGCGATGCATCGGCGATAGGATCTTGCAGATCATCGCCTTCGGTAAGCACGGTGTAAAATGCCGTTATCGAGCCTTGCTTGCCACCGCCGTTGCCGGCGCGTTCAACAAGTTTGGGGAGTTTAGCAAATACTGAAGGCGGATATCCTTTCGTCGCCGGGGGTTCACCCACCGCTAACGCGATCTCTCGCTGCGCTTGAGCATAACGGGTTAGGCTATCCATCAGTAACAGCACGCTATAACCCATATCACGAAAATACTCGGCAATTCGAGTCGATGTTTCACAAGCACGAAGTCGCATCAGGGGCGAAGTATCAGCAGGCGCTGCCACCACGACTGAGCGGGCACGTCCTTCTGGCCCCAAGATCTCTTCGATGAACTCTTTGACTTCTCGGCCACGCTCACCCACTAACCCCACCACAATAATGTCAGCGTTAGTGCCTCGCGTCATCATGCCTAACAGCACACTTTTACCCACACCTGAACCTGCAAACAAGCCCATTCGTTGGCCTTTGCCGACGGTCAACATCGAGTTGATCGCGCGAACACCAACATCGAGTGGCTCACTTATCGCACGCCTTGCTAGTGGATTGATTGCGGTTGTATGTGTAGGGGCTTTTTGATCGGTTTGTAGATTGCCTAAACCATCTATTGGTACGCCACTGCCATCGAGCACTCGCCCTAACAATGCCAAACCCACACTCAGGCCAGATTGCTGACCCAATGGCGTCACTTTAGCACCAGGCAACACACCGTTGAGTTCTTCAATTGGCATCAGGTAAAGTAAATCATCGTCAAAACCAATCACTTCAGCGACTAAATCACCGGTCATGGTTTCGATGGAGCAAAGACTGCCAACCGAAGCCCTACAACCCGTTGCTTCGAGCGTCAAACCCACCACTCGCACGAGTTGCCCGCTGGCTTCTGCTACAAAAGGGTTAACTTTTTTGTGGTGCTGCGCCAGTTTACTGCGCAGTCGGTGTTGGCGTGTTGGCATGTTCACCTTCGGTTACTGGAGGCTGATCTTGTGAGGGCTGTACCGTCGCAGTGGCGACTTCTGCAGCCGCTGCGGTTTGACTGCTCTGGCGCTGGTTAAGTAACGCCTCTTCTTGTTGCTCTTTGCGCTGCAACAGATCTTGTTGGCTTTTCTCTAGTTCAAAAAACACATGCTGAATACGCGTATCCACGGTCATATCAATGTGGCTACGGACACTGTTGATGATGCAATCACCTGCCGATAAACTGGGGTCGGCTTCAATGTCCCATCGGTTGCGTTCCAATTGCGCAGCAGTGTATAAATCGGTGACTAAAGATTCATCGTCTGGTGACAATCTAATATTCACTTTCTGCTCTTTGATCGGCAGTGAGTCAACGCCTTGACGCAGCGCGCTCAAGATATGCTCAGGATGCGTTTTAAGCTCATGACCGATCACTGCTTTAGCCAAGCTCATTGATGTCGACAACAGCTCTTTTTCAATTTCGGTATCTAATATACTCAGCGGTTGTTCAAATTGGGTCAGTAACGCTTCGAATCTTTGTAGTATCTCAGCAGATGCCTGCAGACCCGCTTCATAACCTTGCTCTTGTCCCTGCTTAAAACCTTCAGTATGGCCTTGCTCCAGTCCCTCTAAGCGGCCCTTTTCAAGCCCTTCGGCATGGCCATTGTCTTGACCCTGTACAAAGCCTTCTTGCTCGGCGTGAGCACGGATATCTTCAATTTCGGTCAGCGTTGGCGGTAAAATCGCTTCAATTTCGGTCTCATTGTCTACGTCAACATGCAAGCCATGTCGACCAAACATATTCAGCGATGAGCTATCAATCTCTTCTGTAATATCGGGAAGGTCCCAATGACCAAACTCATCAGTGGTATTGACGGTTACCCCTTTGGGCTCTTTAGGATCAGCCATTATAAGAACTCTTCACCACTGCCGCCACCGAGCATCAACTCACCACTTTCACTCAGACGTCGTGCAATTGATAAAATCTCTTTTTGAGCAACTTCCACTTCACTAATTCGAATTGGACCCATCGCCTCTAAATCATCACGCAGCAGTTCAGCGGCACGTTTAGACATGTTACTCAGTAACTTCTCTTTGAGTTGATCATCTGTGCCTTTTAGCGCCTTCATCAACACATCTTGCTGCACTTCTCTAAGCAATACCTGAATGCCCATATCGTCCACATCGCTAAGGTTTTCAAAGACAAACATTAAGTCTTGGATCTGCTGTGCCATCTCTTCATCAGACTCGCGCATGGTTTCCATCAAGTGACTTTCAACGCCAGTATCGAGGTAGTTCATAATGTTAGCAGCCGCTTTCAGGCCACCCATCTTGGCGGCTTGTGCGCCACCTTGGCCAGCAAACTGTTTCTCCATAATATCGTTAAGCTCTTGCAGCGCGGCAGGTTGCACCTCTTCGAGGTTGGCAATACGCATCATTAAGTCTAAACGAGTATTTTCTGGGAACTGGGCAAAAATTTCTGCCGCTTGGTCGGGCTCAAGATAAGACAACACAATCGTTTGAATTTGTGGGTGCTCATTTTGGATAATGGTCGCGACTTGACGCGCGTCCATCCACTTAAGTGAATCGAGACCTTTAGCCCCACTGCCCATAATAATCTGTTCGATAAGATTGCCGGCTTTATCTTCGCCAAGCGCAGCAGTAAGCGCCTTACGTACAAACTCTTCACTGTTAAAACCGATAGAGGAGTACTTTTGGATGTCATCCAAGAATAGCTTATGCACGCCAATGACTTTCTCTTGTCCAAAATCTTGCATGGCTGCCATTGCCATACCCACCTTTTGTACCTGCTTAGGCTCAAGGTGTTTCAAAATAGAAGCTGCATCACTTTCACTTAGGCTCAGGAGCAATATGGCCGTTTTTTCAACACCCGTTAAATCTTGAGCTTTAAAACCTGCAGCAGGCGCAACGGTTTTGCCCTCTACACCAATATTATTTGTCATCTTCTAATAACCAATTTTTCACGACTTGAGTCGATAGTTCAGGTTCATTCGCGACAATGGCGCGGATGGCTTTAATCATGTCATCATCTTTATGCAGATCGGGGATTAAAATCGACCCATCATCGGCATAACTGTATTCAGCTTCGGGTCGCTCGAGCATGCCTAATGTGTCTGCGGCATACTGATCTTCAATCTCAGCAAGCTCATCACCCACCTTTGGCTCGTCAAGCATTTTGGCGCTATCAGGGTAAACAATACGTTTAAGCATCGGGCTGATAACAAACACCACAATAACCAGCGCAACTAAAGTACCCAAGCCCAACTTCACTCCACGCCAGAACCAAGGTTGTTCCCAAACTTCAACTGCTGGAGCATCTTCAATGAGTTGGTCCATAAACGGTACGGTAACCACTTCAATCATGTCGCCACGTTGAGTATTAAACCCTACAGCACCTTCAAGCAAGCGACGAATGTTAGCCAATTCTTGCTCGGTGCGTGGCACTCTGGTCACACTGCCGTCTTCGGCAACTGGGGCGTTTTTAAAATCAACGGCAACCGACACACTCACACGTCTTAACGTGCCTACTTGTTGGCGAGTATGGCTAATCGTTTCATTGAGTTCATAGTTTCTGGTGGCTTCTTTATGGTTGCTACCAGATCTAACCGAGGTCGATTCGCTAGCAACTTCTTGTGGGATATCCGCGTTCATTGGCGGTTGGTTAGACAGCGCCCCTGGAATACCGCCACTGGTGTTACCATTTGAATTATTTTCCACCACCATTTCACTGCGCAGTGCGGGTAAATCGGGGTTGTAGCGCTTAGCGGTTTGTTCTACGGCGGTAAAGTCCATGCTAACGTCCACTTGAGAAGTAAAGTTCTCAGGCCCCAAGATTGGCATCAAAATAGACTCAACCTTGTTACGATACTCAGACTCTTTTTGCTGAACAATTTCGAGCTCGCGGCGCGCAATAGCCGATACGCCATCTTGACTGCCGGAATTAAGCAAGCGACCGTTTGCGTCTGTCACAGTGACTTTATTCGGTTCTAAGTTGTGTACCGCTGACGCCACAATATCGACAATTGAGTCGACCTCTTCTTGGCCAAGGCCGCCACGTCGGGTACTCACTACCACTGTCGCACTCGGCTTTGAGCGATTGCGAGCAAATACGTTTTCTTTTGGTAAGGCTAAGATAACTTTAGCGCGGCTAACACTTTTTAACTCTTCGATGGTTCTTGCAAGGTTTTGTTCTTGGCTATGTTTAAGGCGGGCTTGTTCCATTCGCTGGCTCACGCCAAACCCACTGTCTTTACTTAAATAGTCGTCATTTGTAGCGGCTTGATCTAAACCTGCGCGGCTTAGCATCATCTTCACATCTTGATATTTGTCTTCTGGGATCTTAACCACATCACCTTGGATCTGGTATGGGATTTTATTCTTATCAAGTTCATCGAGTACTTGTACCATCTCCTGGGTATTCATTTGCCCCAAAGGACGATATTCAGGCTCTTGCGCCCAAATCATCACAAAAACAGCCAATGCCAAACAGATCGCTAATGCCAAGATCATGGTCACTTGGCGTAACATATCGATATTACCAATAGAGCCCATCACACCAGATTTATGTTCCTCTTGAACGCCACCTGATTGTCCACTGGTTGCGACATTTGAACCTGTTCCTACGACCATTTCTGTACTCACAATTGCTACCTGCTGTTAGTTTAGGCCTAAACAGGCATACTCATAATGTCTTTATAAGCTTGTACCAGCTTATTTCTTACTTGCACTGTTGCCTCAAAAGCAACGCTAGATTTCTCACGCGCAATCACGGTATCAGATAATGTCACTGTGGTGTCGCCCATATCAAGGCGAGTGGCCAAATTACCTGCATTCGATTGAAGTTCGCTCACATTTCCAACAGCTTGAGAAAGAAGTTGCCCAAAATCAGCGCCAGAAGTGTTATTCACTTGGCGAGCAATACCTGTTTGGATCCCAGGTGAGCCAATTTGGCCGTTAAGTGACTGCATCTCTTGCAGTAAAGAATTAGCGCCGATTTGCATTACTATCTCCCAATGTCGTTTTCTTGACGAAAAACTTATATTGAACTAGATAAAGCAGTAATCGTGCCAGAATTTAAATTAACGGTGAAAAACGGATGGAGCTAAGACGGGACAAGCAAAGACGGACGCTTCGCTTACGGGAAAAGCAGGAAAAGCAGGAAAAGCAGGAAAAGCAGGAAAAGCAGGAAAAGCTTAAAACAAAAAGCAGCCAAGATTCAAACGAAATACCTCTAGGTATCCAACAAAGTTCTTCCATCTCTGCTTAAATCGTTTTGGCACTACCCGACTTAAAATCGGCTCTTAACCGATTCTCATCGTCTCAGCTCGAACCATCTCAGCACTACCCGACTTTAAATCGGCTCTTAACCGATTTTCATCGTCTCAGCTTGTATCGTCTCAGCCCTATCCGGCTTCTATCCGGCTCTTAACCAGCTCTTAACCGATTCTCACCGTCTCTGTTTGAACCCGCTATTAAGCCGGTATTTGAATCCCGGAGTCGCGCATTTTGGCCATTTTATAACGTAAAGTTCGAGCACTGATCCCCAGTTTTTCGGCGACGGCTTTACGACTGCCATTACACTGAGTCAAGGTTTCTAGAATTATCACATGTTCCTGTGCTTTAAGTTCAGTCCCTAAACCGTCAAGCTCAGTGGGCTTTTCCTCTTCGACAGGAAATGACTCTGCGTTAAGTGAAATATCGCAATTATCGATAATAATATCAGCGAGGGTTATTTCGTTAGAAATATTTAAAATCAGCGCACGTTGTACCACATTGTCGAGTTCGCGCACATTGCCAGGCCAACGATGAGTTAACAACCTCCGCGACGCACATTCAGCCAATACCGGTACTTCGGTTTTATTCATCGCTAAAGAGTGACGATTAATAAGGTGTCTTGCTAAGGGTAAAATATCCGCGGGACGTTGATTTAGCGCTGGCCAAGTTAACGGAAAGACATTGATCCGATAATAAAGATCTTCTCTAAACTCTCCCGATGCCGCCAACGCTTTTAAATCACGGTTTGAGGTCGCCAATACTCGTACGTCTAGCTTAATGGTCTTACGGCCACCGAGTCGCTCCACTTCACGCTCTTGCAGCACTCGCAGTAACTTAGCTTGCAAGCCCACTTCCATCTCTGATATTTCATCAAGCAGTAGCGTGCCGCCTTGTGCTTGCTCAAATTTACCTGGGCAGGCTTGATAAGCCCCCGTAAACGCACCTTTTTCATAGCCAAAAAGCGTTGCTTCAAGCATGTTCTCAGGAATTGCGGCGCAGTTTATCGCGACAAAAGCCCCTGTAGAGCGATTGCTGTGCTGATGAATATAACGCGCCAAGACCTCTTTACCACTGCCACTTGGGCCCATGATCATCACTGATGCATCTGATGCTGCCACTCGCTGAGCCAGAGATAGCAGGGCTAAACTCTTTTCGTCTGCGACAACGGGTGTGCCCTCTGTCGATTTAGCGGGCAGGTATCTTGATACTTGGTTAAGCAACACTTCGGGTGAAAAAGGTTTAGCCAGATAATCGACGGCGCCTAACTTCATCGCATTGACCGCGTTATCAATCGTTGCGTAAGCCGTCATCAATAACATGGGCACTTTAGGGTGATTATGCTGCAGGTAATTAAGCAAGCCTAAGCCGCCAATCCCCTCCATTTGCACATCGCTTATCACCATATCAAATGAGTCACTTTTTAATGCCAAAATGCCAGCTTCAGCCGATTCAACATCGACGCATTCATATTGCGCTAGCATCAGCGTGTCTAATAAGGCTTCTCGTAATGAAGCATCATCTTCAACTAACAGTAATTTACCTTCAGACATGCGCTTAAGCTCCTACGACTGATTCAGTGATATTGGCTTTAGCCACTAAAGGGAATTTAAGCGAGGCGGTACAGCCTTCACCAACATGACAACTCAACTGCATCATGCCACCATGATTATTCACCACTGATTGCACCACTGCCAACCCAAGCCCCGTGCCTTGTGGCTTAGTGGTAAAGAAGGGTTCAAGCACTTGTTGCTGCATATCGGCATCTAACCCTTTACCGTTATCGATCACATCAACATGCAGTGCTGTGGCCGTATCGTAGGCCTTTATCTCTATCTTGGTCGCGCCAGCTTCAATGCTGTTCACCACCAGATTATTTATCGCAGAACTTAACGCTGAGTCATTTGCGCGAATGCCCTGTGTCGAATGATTGATAAAATCCAGCTGGCAGCCTTTTTGCGCCGAGATCGGTTGGCAGTTATTCAATACGCTATCAATCACCTCTTCAATAGAGACAATCACGTCCAGCTCCTGCTTGCGGCCTTTTGCCATTAGCAGCATATCGTTAACTTGGTGCTCTAACTCGTTGAGTCTATCGACCAGCTTTCCCTGAAAGCGCTTTCTTGCGGTATCGGAAATTTTAGGGTTGGCAAGATTAGAGGCATACAACAAGGCGGCACTCAATGGCGTACGCACTTGGTGTGCCAGTGTAGCCACCATTTTGCCTAATGCTGACAACCTTTGTAGATGTGACAAATTCTTTTGCAATAAACGTGTTTCAGTCAAATCAGTTAACACGATAAGCTGACCTGGTTCTGGCGTTAATGGCGTAATTGCCAGTTTAACGCGGCGCCCATTACGCAGTGACACTTCATGACCATCATCATCTTTAGGTGAGAAAGCCTGATTGATCACTTTAAACCAGCGTAGCCCTTCTAATGGACCGCCAAGCAACTCAATGGCTACCGGATTTGCGTCTGTCACAATACCATCACCATTGATGATCACTACGCCAGATGGCATCGCCTGCAGAATATGATCCATACGATTGGACATATTTGCGGCTTGCTGAACGTCGACCTGTTGTGGACGATAGCTTGTTAGTGCATCAAATTGTGGCTGAGGGACTGCGGACATTATGACTCCGTCAAAAAAACTGCATTTGATGGGGTGAAGCAGGTTTTGTGCCAACTTAGGAAGGAACGAGGAAAGCAGAATAAAGCTAAGACGAATGGTTAAAAAAACGAATAGAACTAAGACGGAACAAGCAAAGACGGACGCTTCGCTTACGGGAAAAGCAGGAAAAGATTAAAGCAAAAAAGCAAAAAAGCAAAAAAGCAAAAAAGCAAAAAAACAAAAAAACAAAAAAACAAAAAAACAAAAAAAGCCAGAAGCTATGCTTCTGGCTTTCTAATTTTAAATCGGTGCATACAATTAGCGTGGCTTGAATCGTCTCAGCTTTAATCGTCTTGGCTTCACTGTCGCTTGTACCATCTCTGCACTATCCGGCTTTAAATCGTCTCTGCTCGAACCGGCTCTTAACCGATTTTCACCGTCTCAGCTTGTACCATCTCAGCACTATCCGGCTTTTAATCTTTACCTAAACCGTATTTACGCATCTTCTCAACGAGCGTTGTACGGCGAATACCGAGCATTTCAGCAGCGCGGGCAACCACGTTATCTTGCTGATCTAATGCTTGTCTAATCATGTCGATTTCAAGCTCAGCCAGCAGATCTTTTAAGTTAACCCCTTCTGGAGGCAGCTCACTTGGGAAACGAGACTCTGGTATATCAATAGGTTCGTCATCATTAAAGATAGAGGCTAGCGCATCACGCTCAAGCTCCTCTTCACTGACTTCTATACAATATTCTGGTACATCAATATGACGATACTTAATCGGTAAGTCATTAACATCAACAAGTCCACCGGGGTACAAGATGGTTAAGCGCTCAACTAAGTTGGATAACTCACGAACGTTACCAGACCATGCATGCTCTTTAAGCGACTCGATGCCTCTTTGGGTAAAGCGCACTCGGCCACGGCCTTCGTTATAAACTCGGCTAACCAGTTCTTGCAGTAATAATGGAATATCTTCTTTGCGTTCACACAACGCAGGCATTTCTATTGGAAACACATTCAAGCGGTAATAGAGATCTTCTCTAAAGCTCCCCTCTTCAATCATGTTTTCAAGATTTCTATGTGTCGCCGCAACAACTCGAACGTCAGCCGCAATAGACTTACTGCCACCCACACGTTCAAATACTCGCTCTTGTAATACACGTAGTAGCTTAACTTGCATTTGCAGCGGCATGTCGCCTATTTCATCCAGAAACAGAGTGCCTTTTTCTGCTAATTCGAATCGACCTTTACGGGCACTAATTGCACCGGTAAATGAGCCTTTCTCGTGGCCAAACAACTCGCTTTCTAACAGTTCTGCCGGTATTGCACCACAGTTAACTGGAATAAACGGTCCATCGCGACGCTCTGAAATATAATGAATATTTCGTGCTACAACCTCTTTACCTGTACCTGATTGCCCAAGGATTAACACTGTGGCTTCAGAACTGGCAACTTGGCTAATGAGGTGGCGCACGTTAGCGATACCTTCACTGCGGCCAACGAGGCTGCGAAACAGTTTTGTTTGATTGGCACTAGTAGGCACATCAGCTCGCTTCACTTGGCCAAAAACTTGGCAGAAGTGAAGTAACTCAGTGAGCTGAGGATAATTTAGTGGTTCTTCGATACAGCCAAGAATATTCGAGGCTTTAACATCGGCAACGTCACCCAGCAGCAAAAATGGCTGCCACGGAAGCGCTCCAGCCAAAGACTGAATAAGTTCTTTTGATTGAGCTTCAGCGGGCAAAACAATCGCACGAAAACGCGCTTGTTTTGTATACAACTCAAGTTTGTCGAAACCGACTAACTCGACTTGCTCACCTAAAAACTCAAAAACACATGACAAGCGATTAATTCGCTCAGACTGGTTACCGACAAGTAGAATTCGTTGATCTTTTTGCATCATTCCGAAGGCCGTTAGGCTTATATGTATCAGCGCATTAATTATTAGTGTTAGTTGCTTATTATTTAAAGCCGGTAGCTTCTCTCAAAGAAATACCTTTAAATTCACTACCAAACTGAATAGTGTATTATCGGCTCGCTATAAGCAAGCCTCTGATGAAGTTTATGATAAACAGGATCTGTTTTGCTTAAAAACTCAGCACTCGCTAATTTAGCTGTGACAAGTTTTTGACATAAGTCAAAAAGGAGTAGCTCACCACCCCTCTTTTAGCACTTAACTGACAGGCTTAAGTCAATAGGCTCTAATACGTATCCTCTGCCAACATTCTCAACAATAGTCTGATAAATCATCAGCTTTCAGAAGATAACTCGTGAAGCTCAGTTGGAATTGCATCCCAAGCTTCTTTAATAACACGTAGAATACCTGCCGCATCATCAATGGCTTGTACATCATTATTCATGTTTGCGTCAGATATTTTCTGCAACATAAAATCATAAAGAGCACTTAGATTACCGGCAACATCACCTTCAGCTTCCATATTAAGGCTGCTATTGAGACTTGCAACAATACTGACAGCTTTGCCTAAGCTCACACCTTTAAACTCCAAGTTGTTTTGCTCTATGGCATAGCGCCCTTGTGCTAGACGCTCTAGTGCACCCGCAAACATCATTTGAATCACCTTGTGCGGTGAAGCAACGGCCATACTGCTATCTAAAGAAACTTTACGATATGATTGAAGCGAACCTCTCATAAATACCTACCTATTTGAATCTATTGTTTTATATACGTTGATTTGGCGTTTACCCTTACGTATTCCACGTAATAAGGCTTCGCGATCGACTAATACTTTTTTGGCCCGATGTTCAAATTCCAACGTCTTGTCCGCCTGAGCTTGCAGGTAAGTTCGATCTTCGAACTGACTATCGACCACTAACTGACCAATCAAAATTTGACGCGCACTAATGACTTCATGCAATTTAAATACCAAGGTGTCAGTGTCATCATTTTCAAACTGCAATTTCTCCAGTTTTTCGAGTAATTCAGTCATAGCTGTATCAACGGTGGTCAGTTGATGAATGATTTCAGTTACTGAAATTTGGGCTGTATTCATAAGATATTCACTTCAAAGGTCACTGATATAGGTAATCGCTAAGGCCAGCATTTCCGCAGGGGACACTGATTAACATGGTCGTTTGTGTAAGGAGATTATCGAACTTGAAGGAGTCTCGTAATTGAGTCACTCCTTAAATGCTAATTCACTGCTATTTTTTTGGTACTACGCCAGGGAGTGACGCTAAGCGAGCGGTCAAATCGGTAGATTGCGCACTCAAGTTAGCCACAATCAAATCCATCGCATTAAACTGCTTTAACAATCTCGCTTCATAGGAGACCATTTTACGAGTCAGTTGCTCGCGACTATCGGTAATACGGGTTATTTGATTATCTAAGGTCTCGTCACGACTATCGAGAGTGCCACCTTTTTTTACATAGGTCTCGACTAAGCCATCCAGCCTGGCTGCCAGCCCCGTATCCTCGGCGCTAAACATATCCTTAATTTGTGTCATGTCATTTTCAAGTGCTTTGTCGAGGATCTTCTCGTCAATCTCCAATGTGCCTTGTTGAGTGGTTTTAACCCCAATATTGGCTAACATGGTTGCACCGTCTTCAGAATCAAAACTACTCGACAAAACCCCACGCAACTGACTCTGAATACTGCGGATCATCGAGTCACCTTGCAAAGTCCCCGCTTTTTTCGTTTCGGCGTTATAACCTGATAAATCAGAAACCGTTTTCATCAAGGCGTTATAAGATTCTACGAAGCCTTCAATGCTTTTCTCAACTGTGGCAGTGTCTGCTGAAACGGTTAACTGGGTGCTTTTACTAAGATCCGCATCAGATAAGGTAATGCTTACGCCGGTAATGACGTTTTCAACGCTATTACTGCTTGAGGTCACTTTAAGGCCGTCAACATAAAGTACTGCATCTTTAGCAGTACTTAACTCGGTCATGGTAAAAGTATCAACTAAGCCCGTGCCACCGTCAGTATCTGCAGCCGTTACCGTAATCAGGTTATCAGTGCCGGTTTTATCCGATGTCATCACTAACTGCGGACCATTGTCACCGTTGATGATAGTAGCCGTAACGCCAACGTTATCTTCAGCATCATTGATTTTCTGCATCACTGTTTCAAGCGAATCGCCCGCTTCAACGGCTACGGTAAAGTCTTCACCAGCGACGCCAAAAGTTAATGAGCCCGCACCCAATGCAGCGGTCGCATCAGTAACAGGGGCTGAGCCCAATTTTTGGCTCTCGGCTAACTGCTCGACTTCAACTTTGTAACTACCCGGGACTGCATTTGCATCCGCCGTTGCACTGATAAAACCGCTACTTGAAAGTTTAACTTTTCGGGCAATGAAAGTATCTGGGTCGGTCAACTTTTCAAGACTGTCTTGAAAATCAGTAAATGCACTTTTGAGTGTACCCATTGCTGATATCTGGGTATTAATCTTGCCTTCATCAGCATCAAACTGAGCTACTTTAGGCGCACTTTCGGATTGCACCAACGCAGATACAATGCCATTAATGTCCATTCCTGAACCAATACCAACCGATGTTAATCCCATAACAACCTCAATACGCTAATACAAAAAACCAAAAAACCAAAAAAACCATTATTCTAACTATCTTTATGTTCTTCAACAGCCGAAAATCACTACACTTGCGTCGACATCAATATGCCATCCATCTCTGCCATTTTCTCATGCAATTTAATGGCCAACTCTAATGCTTCTTCATTAGGGATTTGCCTTATCAATTCACCAGTGTCGATATCAAGTACACTAACAACTTGGGTCCCTAGAGAATCATCGACCTTAAAGGTGAGTCCTTTGCGTAACATGGCCATCATATCAGACAATTTAGCTGCAACCTCTTCCATCTCTTCAGGTGACTCAGTCGCTTGTTCTACCTCTTCAAGCTTCGCTAACTCTTCCGCTTTTGCGGATGGCTCAATGATATTAACGGTATTGCCATCTTGCAGCTTATTGACTGTTTCTGTGCTGGCTAGCGTATGACTCGACTCTTGCTCTTCACTTGGTAACTGATTGTGAACTTTAGTTGTATCAACAGCTATAGGGGCCACAGAGCTGTTTAAGTTAAGTTCCATTTTTACCACTCCTGTCTTTCATTATTATAAGTCGGTTTGATAGATGAAATCACCACGGTGTCGTCTTAAAGCTCCACTCAAAGCGAGTTTCTTTAAGCAATAACCTATCCACAACCGCTAGTTCAAAGAACGCTCATTAATCGCCGTGTTCAAACGTGATCTAAAAAGCTTATTTTCGCAAATTAAAACAACAAAGGGAGCGTCGTTGCCGACCCTCCCTTTAATCAATTAGCTAAATACTCTTAACTACTATTATCAACATAAGGTCAAACCTTACTGCGACTTAGACTTATAACAGTGACAATGCTGCTTGTGGCAATTGGTTAGCCTGTGCAAGCATTGCAGAAGAGGTTTGCGACAGGATCTGCTGCTTCGTTAGCTCGGCAGTTTCTTTAGCAAAATCGACATCTTGAATACGGCTACGGGCATCTGACACGTTAGTTTGTATATTGCTCAAGTTGTTAATGGTAAAGTTCATTCGGTTTTGCACCGCACCCAAATCAGCACGTTCACCATCGATTTGTGCAATTGCAGCATCAATCACGCCAATAGCACTCTGAGAGCCACCCTCTGAAGTGATATCGATAGCAGCGACTGAGCTTATGCCCGAGTCTTCTGCGCCTTCAGTAATCGTAGTTACTAAAGCAGCCGCAGCAGTAACATCTGTCTTCACTGTCATTCCAAATGACGCATCATTGTCAATTGCCCCGCTAAATGCAATTGTACCATCCTCAGCTGCCGTAGCAGTAACACCAGTGTCAGTTATTTGGTCATTAATCGCAGTCGCTAAGTCTTCTGCAGTGCCACCAACAGGAACAACTACATCCAATGTCGATGAAGCACCACCAGCGTCAGTGTAAGCAAACTGAATGGTACCCGCTGTACCATCCGTACCCGGAGTAGCACCATCAGCGGTCACAGTATCTGCCATTACACTGGTAACGTGAGCGGCCGACATTGTAGCTTCAATTGATTTACCACCTACTACGCCCAATTTGTCAGCTGAGATGTCAGATAATTCAATTGCAATCACTTCGTTAGCGTTAGAACCAACTTGGAAATTCTTACTCTCAAAATCACCATTAAGTAACTTCTGACCACCAAAAGAGGTAGTGTCAGAGATACGAGTTAACTCACTGTTTAGCGAGTTAATTTCTTTTTGCATTGCGCCGCGGTCATCAGCAGAGTTTGAACCGTTAGCTGATTGCAGTGACAAATCACGCATACGCTGCAAGATGTTAGTTGATTCCTGCATTGCGCCTTCAGCGGTTTGCGCAATCGAGATACCATCGTTGGCATTACGCATGGCGACACCGATACCATTAATCTGGCTGGTCATACGGTTAGAAATCTGTAGGCCAGCAGCATCATCTTTCGCACTGTTAATGCGCATACCAGAGGCTAGACGCTCCATAGAGGTTTGTTGCTTGCTGCCTGCGCTGTTTAAGTTGCTTTGCGCTTTCATTGAGGTGACGTTGGTATTTACTGAAATAGCCATTATTAATTCCTTATTACCTTGCTTTAGACAGTACCTAACAACAGTACCTATATTAGTGCCTGTCTTTCTAAAGCCAGGCGAATCATGTTGGTTACAGTATCTATAACGGCACGTTCTTTTTAACCTTTAGCATTTATTTTGGATTTCGCACTAAAAAATTATAAATCACTATAAATCAACATCTTAATTTAGCCATAATATTAATTAAATTAGTGAGCTTCGTATCCATAGTGCTTAAGGCCAGACCGGTAATCATAATCTAACGGGTTAATAAACAATCGCTTGGGTGAGCTCAGAGCTGTGGTGGGAGGCTTTATTAATATAAAGCGGCAGTGAAAAGCTTTTAAATTACTGGGTTAACAAATGTGTTTGACATATTCACGCTTCAAAATGAAAAAGCTTCGATAGTAATATCGAAGCTTTTTACACGGTAATAAACATTAAAACAGTACAATGCAGGGGCTAACGCTATGCTATGCTAACCTAATTGACGTCTAAAAGTATTAACCTAATAGTGACAATGCAGCTTGTGGTAATTGGTTCGCCTGCGCTAGCATCGCTGAAGAGGTTTGCGACAGGATCTGCTGCTTCGTTAGCTCGGCAGTTTCTTTAGCAAAATCGACATCTTGAATACGGCTACGGGCATCTGACACGTTAGTTTGTATATTGCTCAAGTTGTTAATGGTAAAGTTCATTCGGTTTTGCACCGCACCCAAATCAGCACGTTCACCATCGATTTGTGCAATTGCAGCATCAATCACGCCAATAGCACTCTGAGAGCCACCCTCTGAAGTGATATCGATAGCAGCGACTGAGCTTATGCCCGAGTCTTCTGCGCCTTCAGTAATCGTAGTTACTAAAGCAGCCGCAGCAGTAACATCTGTCTTCACTGTCATTCCAAATGACGCATCATTGTCAATTGCCCCGCTAAATGCAATTGTACCATCCTCAGCTGCCGTAGCAGTAACACCAGTGTCAGTTATTTGGTCATTAATCGCAGTCGCTAAGTCTTCTGCAGTGCCACCAACAGGAACAACTACATCCAATGTCGATGAAGCACCACCAGCGTCAGTGTAAGCAAACTGAATGGTACCCGCTGTACCATCCGTACCCGGAGTAGCACCATCAGCGGTCACAGTATCTGCCATTACACTGGTAACGTGAGCGGCCGACATTGTAGCTTCAATTGATTTACCACCTACTACGCCCAATTTGTCAGCTGAGATGTCAGATAATTCAATTGCAATCACTTCGTTAGCGTTAGAACCAACTTGGAAATTCTTACTCTCAAAATCACCATTAAGTAACTTCTGACCACCAAAAGAGGTAGTGTCTGAAATTCGTGTTAACTCAGATTGCAGAGATGTCATCTCTTTTTGCATCGCGCCGCGGTCTTCCGCAGAGTTTGAGCCGTTAGCTGATTGCAGTGACAAGTCACGCATACGCTGCAAAATGTTGGTTGATTCCTGCATCGCACCTTCTGCGGTTTGTGCGATAGAGATACCGTCATTGGCATTACGCATAGCCACACCGATACCATTAATTTGACTGGTCATACGGTTAGATATTTGTAGACCAGCGGCATCATCTTTTGCACTGTTAATGCGTAGACCTGAAGACAAACGCTCCATTGATGTCTGCTGACTAGTACTCGCCTTGTTCATGTTTGATTGGGCTTTCATTGATGTGACGTTAGTATTAACGCTAATAGCCATGGTGTAATCCTCTTCTTAGTGGGTTTGCCAAGGTTGGTTACTTGGCTAAAATTGTTAATATTTCAATATTCAAACTGAATTCGTATAATTCAACGCCGTTGATAATGGCAAAGAGTTTTTTGTTTGACTTTTATTTGACTCTGTTGCCATGTCATTGCTAATCACTTTTAATTAACATTACCAATAGCTTAACTGTCAATTTTCTGTCTTGTGTCGTAAATACTTTAAAACTGAAATTTATAATGCTTTTTCTGTGCCAATTTGTATCGAACCGAAAATTTTTCTTACATTCTGCTTACACGCACTAACATTTAAAGGCTTATATATAGTCGAACAACGACATAGAGCCGACTTTACTAAACACACTTGATACCGCGTTGAGCGACATCTGCTGTTTTTCAAACTCTGTTATCGCTTCGGCGTAATCTAAGTCTTCAAGCAAAGACAATGCCGATTGGTTAACCAACTGCTCCTCTTTATGTGTGCTGGTATAGTTTTCTAAGCTCTTTAAACTATTGCCGGCCACACTGCGACTGCTGGCCATCTGTTCTTGCCCACTGCTAACATTATTCAATAACTGTGCCATTTCTGCCTGGCCTTGCGGAGTATTCAACTTACTCCCATCTTCAAGCAGCGCTATCGCGCTGTTTAAGGTATCGAACATGTTGGAGTTTTGTTCAGGCGTTAACTCGAATGTATCACCTGCAACAGGGGTACCTTTAAGCTGTAGCTCAATACCATCAACGGTTACTGGGTTGGTGACATCAAAATTGGGGATGTTAGTCACAGTGCCGGTAACGGTATCGGTGACATTGACATCAAGGCCACCAGCGCCATTATCAACAAAGTCAAAGGTATAGTTGCCGGCACTCGGCTTTGTGGGGTCGTTCGGGTCAGAAATTACGGCACTTTCAACCGTAAACTTACCTTGTTGTGACGCCGAATAATTGACGCTGTAATCACCAGTAGAATTAGCGGCGTTCATAAAGACGCTATCACCCGCAATATTGCTGCCAACAGTTACGCCCGAAGCCACAACGGAATCGCGTACACCAGAGTCGCCGCTGTAAACCACCTTGCCATTGTTGTCAAAAGCAAAAGGTTCTGAATTGGTTTTAAAGCCAGCAAATAAGCTATTACCGGATTCATCTTTACTATTGGCAATAGAGAGTAGCTCTTCGAGGCTGCCACGCATGTCATCGGCAATTGTTTGCCGATCGGAATCACTCAATGTGCCGTTTACTGAGCGGAGCATTTGCTCTCGCATGCTGGAAACGACATTTTCAGCATTACCTATTTTACTTTCGCTAACAGCCAAACGATTTGAGGCGTAATCAATGTTCTTTAGAAACTGATCGACCACAGCGCCCTGCTGTTTAAGATTATCGATGCCGATAGCGGCAACGGGATCATCACCCGCCGTGTTGACCTTTTTACCGGTTGCCAGCTGCTCCATGATTTTGCTCGTCGCTGACTGGCTTTTCATCACGTTGGTGGTAGTTTGGTTAAACATTTGCGCCGTTGAGATTCTCATCGTATTGTCCTTTCTCTACTTTTTAATACCGTGTTAGCGCAGTGCGCTAAACAAAGTATTAAATATTTCCGTCGCGGTAGTCATGATCCGCGCCGACGCTTGATAAGATTGCTGAAAGCGCATTAAATTAGCCGCTTCTTCATCAAGATTGACCCCTGACACACTTTGAACTCGGGTATAGGCTTGGTTGTAAATAGCCCCGGCTGAGCCCATAGATATTTCAGCTGACTTAGTTTTGCCGCCAATATCGAGCTTAGTATTTTCAAAAACATCCGTGAGGGTGGTTTTACCGCCGTTCATCATTTTGGTTTCGTTTAACTTCGCCATATTGACAAGGTTACTGTTATCGCCGTCTGCGGCAGGACTTGTCCCTGCGGCAGCAATGCCTTTGCCGTCGGTCATGGTGACCGATAACGCCGAGGCTGCACTTGAGGTGGGGCGAATATCAAATTTGTCGCCAGGGGCCATTGGGCCACTTGCGATATCGATGCTAATGCTAAAGCCATTAGCCCCATTCAGCGTATTACCGGTGAGGGTGAGTGGCGTGATATTGCCGCTACTGCTGTCTTTTAATTCGTAAGTCGGCGGCGTCGCGGTGGTATAACTTAGCTCATAGCTGCTGCCGGTAAGTGAGCCAACGTCATCAATATTGACACTCAAATTAGCATTACCGGTATTGGTTGATAGCGCGCCGACCCGGCCTAGTTGCATTGAAGGGTCGTTGATATCGGTAAAGATATTAGCGCCTACTTGGCCATTGAGATCAAAACCTTGAGACTGCGCCTGATTAAATGCATCCGCAACGCCAAGCGCAAATTGACCGAGCTCAAGCTGTGCAGGGATCAAGGTGTCATCACGGTAGTCAACCAACGCCCCCAACTGCCCGCCGACTTTTGACGCATCAACCACTAAACTCTTGCCCCCCGCAGAAGCGGTTATTTGCAGCTCCTGCCCGTGAGGATCCCCCGGTTTTGTACCAATTTGCATCGATACTTCACCAGACACCAGCATGATTGAACCACCAAGCATTACACTCTTAGCGCCAGATTCTAATGGCACAACATTCACTTCAGCATATTCACTAAGCTCAAGGATCAGTGCGTCTTGTTTATCAAGCAACTGCATATCTTGACCCTGAGACTTCATTAGCTCACGGTTTAAATTACCAAGTTCATTACTGATCTCATTGATACGGTCTGTGACAGCCGAGATTTGATCGTTGCTTTGACTCATTTGTCCATCAAGATGCTGCTGCATCTGATTAACGTTATTAGCCAACTGATTGGCATTGGTCAGTAGAGAGTCACGCAGCCCCAAATCGTCAGGAATATCTGCCAAGCTGTTTATGCCCGCAAAAAAACTGTTTAGCGATGCCGGGACAGCCGAGCCGATTTGAGAAAACAGTTGGTCGAGCTCAGACATTTTGCTGTAAGTGGTTTGAGCTTCACTTACCGCCGTTTGACCTATACGCAACTCACGCGCGGCGTAATCGTTATAAACGCGTTTTACGTCAGAGACATAAGTACCCGCACCATAAAATTCGCTGCCCATTCTCTGTGACTCTAGGCTCGATTGTGAAACAACCTGACGGTTGTAGCCATCGGTATTCGCATTGGCGATATTGTTACTGGTAATCGCCAGTTGAGATTGTGACGCTAGCACCCCGGTGCGAGCAATGCTCAGCAAGTCCATTGACATTATTTACAACTCCCCATTACAAACGGTTGCAAAATTGGGTTTATCATTGCTTAACCCCTTGTAAAATTTCTTTAAAATCTCGAGTGATTGTTTTCATTACCTGCATTACTTTATCGGTATACTTTGGATCAGTGGCGTAACCAGCATCTTGCAGTGACTGCACAAAGGCTTGTGGATTGGCGGCCTTTTTCATCGCGTCTTGGTAACGTTTGCTATTGGAGACAAATGACACAAAATCGTTAAAGCTCTGACCTATATCGTCATACACTCTAAAATCTGCCTTTTGCTTGACCGCTATGCCTTGCTCGTACTCCAGCGTATTAACCTGGGCTTTGTCGCCCTGCCAGCGGTTGTCAGCTTTGATATTGAATAAATTATTACTTTGCTGTCCAGCAACGCCCTTGACCATTTTCTGGCCCCAACCGGTTTCCAGTGCTGATTGTGCGATGAGCACTTCAGGTGTGGTGCCTAATTGTTTAGCGGCTTTTTCAGCATGGGGGTATAAACGACTCACGAATTCATCTTGACTGGTAAAGTCTGCTTGTGACTTGTCGACATTCAGTGCTGCCGACGGCAAAATCTTGCCACTTAAAAGAGAATCTAATGTTTGCGGCGCGACGCTAACACTAGTGCCAAGACCCAAGGGTGAACTTGCGGTCGTGCGTGAGGTTGGCATCTGCATCGCATGGCCGTTATCGAGTGTAAAACCATTGGATCTAGCGGAACTGTCACTGTCACCTCTTAATACTGAGGCCGGTGTCATTGGACTGTTAGTGGGGTCTAGTTGCTGTACCATCAAGTCAGCTAATCCGAGCATGCCTTGGCCTGAGAGGTTCAAAGACATCTGCTGATCATGCATCTGCTCGTAAAATTTGGTGTATTGGCTGTTCATCGGGCTGTCGGATTCAAACACAGCATTAGCATCTCGCATGCTCTTCATTAGCATCTGTACAAAAATACCTTCAAACTGTTGCGCCACTTCTTTTAGCGCACTGTTTTCACCTTTCTGGGCTTTGGATCTGAGTGAGTCTAATCCCCCCAGATCCAAAAATTGCGATGCATTCGACAACTTATCCATGACTCATTCCCACTCAAACCGACAATTTTTAGATTATTATCAGTTCACCATGCAAAGCGCCTGCCATCTTTAACGCTTCAAGTATTGCCAGTACATCTGAAGGTGCTGCCCCAACGAGGTTAACCGCCCGTACTAACTCATCTAGCGTGGTGCCAGGGTTAAACATAAACATGCGACTATCATCTTCAGAAACATCAATGGTGCTATCGGAAGTGACTACGGTTTGACCATTGCCGAATGGATTAGGTTGAGAAACTTGAGTTGCTTCGGCAATCGTCACTGTCAAGCCACCATGAGTGACCGCAGCTGGCAATAATTTGACGTTTTGCCCGACGACAATGGTGCCCGTCCTTGAATTAACAATCACTTTGGCTGACTCTTCAGCAGGTTCGATTTCGATATTTTCAAGCGTGGCTAGAAATGACACTCGTTGTGATACATCACGTGGCGCACTCACTTGCACAGACGCAGCATCGAGCGGTCTTGCCATACCAGGGCCTAATAAGTCATTGATTGCGTCTGACAATCTTTTAGCCGTTGAAAAATCAGCACGACGGAGGTTAAAGGTGAGGTAATCACCTGTCGAAAATGGCGTAGCAACCGTACGTTCAATAATCGCGCCATTAGGAATACGGCCAACGGTGGGGGTATTTTGGATAACTTTAGAACCATCGAGCCCCTCAGCACTAAAGCCACTCACAACCATGCTGCCCTGCGCAATCGCATACACATTACCATCGATCCCTCTAAGGAAGGTCTGTAGTAGCATGCCGCCACGTAAACTCTTAGCTTCACCTAAACTTGACACTGCAATGTCTAAGGTCTGCCCCGGTTTGATAAAGGGTGGCATGTTGGCACTCACCGCAACCACGGCGATGTTTTTAATTTTAGGTCTGAAATTATCCGGCAAATTAATACCAAAGTTCTTCAACATGGTTTTAAATGTTTGCTCGGTATAGCGTGTCTTTTCGCCGGTGCCAGGTAAGCCAACCACTAAGCCATAACCAATCAATTGGTTACTTCGTACCCCTTGGACATTGGCTATATCTTTAATGCGCTGCGCCTGTACCGGTGAGGCAATCACTAATATCGCACAAAGTAATGCCAGTTTTATTTTCATCATGAAAAGTCCTTAGCTAATGTAAGCGAGCTTATTGCCGCTCCACAGCTGCCCTCACAGGCGGTTAAATGTCGCAGTCCGCGCGGCACCTTGGCTTATTATTGTTGTTATGAGTTATCAATGACGACCTAAAATGGCCACCAGCTCCCCATAAAGAATGAACTGAGCCATCCCACTTTTTGTACTTCGGCAAACGTACCCGTTCCGCTGTATTGGATACGCGCATTTGCCACTCGCGGCGAGTCGATAGTGTTATCAGGACGAATGTCTTGTGCACGCACAATGCCAGTAATACGCACAAACTCATCGCCGTTATTAATGCTTATCCACTTCTCACCACGAATAACTAAGTTGCCGTTATTGAGTACTTTCATCACGTTTGCAGAAATACTGCCCGACAAGCTGTTGCTTTGGTCAGCGTCTGATTCTCGCTTAGTGTTCATGCTGTCTTTATAACGTAAATCGATGGGTTTACCCCCGATGGTAACGTTACCGCCGCCGGCATAAATCGGGTCAAGAGACAGATCAGTACCTTTTTTAATTTCGTTATTGGCACTCTTTTTAGCTTGAGTCGATTCCATCAGTATTACGGTAATAATATCGCCCACTTTCAATGCCTTAATGTCTGAATAAAGGCTTGAGGCTTGGCTGTCTTGATACATAGACCCGGTTGCGGCAATTTTTGTTGGCGGCGCTTCAGGGTAAACCGGTGCGTAATACGGATCGTCAGCAATCGGCTTTCCATTGGTTGAACTACAACCTGAAAGCGCAGCAATAACGATTAACATCCAGTAACGACTCATACAAAAACTCTCTTCACATTTAAGGCATATTGAGTGCCATATACGTTGAAATTAACAGTGGCGAATAAGCCACTTAAACTGATTTTACGCTTACAAATTCTGGTTCACGTACGACAACATCTGATCAACCGCAGAGATAACCTTGGAGTTCATCTCGTAGATCCGCTGACTTTCAATCAGGTTCACCAGCTCTTCTGTTACGTTAACGTTTGAGGTTTCTAATGCGCCTTGGCGAATAGCGCCCATCCCATCAAGGGATGCCGTACCTTGGATAGGCGTGCCGCTGGCTCCGGTTTCCATATAAAGGTTTTGCCCCATAGGATCCAGGCCTGCAGGGTTAATAAAGTCAGACATTGAAAGCTGGCCAACCACTTGGTTTTCAGCATTACCAGGGGTTTTAACCGACACTTCGCCTTCAGCCGATACCGTAATACTGCTGGCATCATCAGGGATGGTAATGGCAGGTTGCACCACATAACCCGAACCTGGCGTTACAATTTGTCCTGTGTCATCCAAGCTAAATTGACCGGTGCGAGTATAAGCCGCAGTGCCGTCTGGCATCTGCACTTCGAAAAAACCAGGACCTTCGACCATCAAGTCTAACGAGTTATCGGTCGTCAGCATGTTGCCTTGGGTAAAGACTTTTTGAGTCGCCACCACTTTAGTACCGGCGCCGATGTTCAAACCATTGGGCAATTTGGTATTTGACGCACTAATACCACCCGCTTGATTCACGTTTTGATAGAGCAGATCTTCAAAAACGGCACGGCTCTTTTTAAAACCAATGGTGCTGGCGTTGGCCACGTTGTTTGAAATTACAGCAATGTCAGTTTGCTGAGCGTCTAAACCAGTCTTACTTATCCATAAAGCGGGATGCATAGTCTTTCTCCTAGCTTATGCGCATTAATGAGGCGGAAGCTTTATCGATTTCTTCTGCTGTCTTCATCATCTTGACCTGCATCTCAAACTGACGTTGTATGTCAATCATCGATACCATTTCATGTACTGCATTAACGTTGCTGCCTTCAACAGCACCGCTAAGTAACCCAACGCTAGGATCTGCGGCGGCGACTTGACCCGATATTTGACGGAATAAACCATCTTGGCCACGCATCATATTTTCATTACCAGGCTTGACCAACTTAATACGGCCCACCTCTTCAATAACCTCAGCGGTGGCACCCGATGGACGGACAGAGATAATGCCATCTTGCGATATTTCAATTTTTTCGATAGGCAGTGGCAACACGATGGGGCCATTGTCACCCATCACAGCCGTGCCTCTATCATTGCGTAAAACGCCAGTGGTATCGAAGCTTAAGCTACCTGAACGAGTGTATGCTTCGCTACCATCTGCGGCTTGAACCGCAATCCAGCCATCACCTTTTACGGCAATATCTAGATTTCTACCGGTGGTTTTCATCGGACCACTGGCAAAGTCAGCTGACGGGTTTTCGGTCATGGCGAACACGCGCGTTGGCAAACCTTCACCAAAGGCTTGCATCGAACGCGCCTGAGCGAAATCCGATTTAAATCCGTCAGTACTGGCGTTTGCCAAATTGTTGGCACTGATAGCCAACGCATTCATATTCTGTTTCGCGCCGCTCATGGCGACATAGAGTAACTTGTCCACTTAACGCTCCGTCAAACTTCCGTCTAACGTATTAGATAGCAAGCATCGTGCCAGAAATGTAAGTGTTGCAATTGGATATAAAAAGAGGGAGTTGCAGCAAGAATATAAACAATGGGACTAAAAGAGGAAACACGTTGCCGTGGCGGCAACGTGTAAACGTATAACGCGGCTAAAAACCGCGTTAACAGACCTTAATGATTATCGGATCTGCAGTATGGTTTGTTGTAGCGTATTGTTGACTTCCAGCGTTCTTGAGTTAGCTTGGAAGTTACGTTGAGCAGAGATAAGGTCAACCAACTCGGTGGTCAAATCCACGTTAGATTGCTCTAGTGCTGAAGAACGAATGCCACCAAAAGTGCCACTGTTTGCCTCACCCGCTAATGCTGGCCCAGAATCAATGCTCGCTTTCCAAGAGGTATTACCCGCTTGTGATAAACCTTGCTCGTTGGCAAAGCGGACTAATGCTACCCGTGCCAATGGCACTGTTGAACCATTACTATAACTGGCGTTGACCAGGCCATCGGCCCCTACTTCAACGTTAGTTAAACGACCGACTGTAGTACCGTCTTGGGTTAATTCCGTCACTTCAAATGGTGATGCATATTGAGTCGGTTGATTAAACTTAAGGTTTAATGTTTGCGTACCATCAGCGCCAGCGCCGAGAATATTGGCGCCGCCAACTCCGAGGGCTTCAGTCTTAATGGTTGCAGGATCACTCCCCTCATATCCACCCGTATCGTTAAAAGAGATTGCTGCGCCTTTCCAAGTATTGCCAGCCGCATCAGCCTTCGTTTCAGCATCTGCCGTGCCATCTATCGTACCATCACCACTAGTATCGACATTATAAGTGCCTGCAGCAGGGTCGACATTCACTTTTTTGCCATCAACTGCGTAAAATGCAACCCAGTTACTTTCACCGGTGTGCGCCGCATTGGGTGGGCGAACAAAATAGCTTGTCATAACATGTGGCTCACCTAATGAATCATACATGGTGACCGACGTTGAATTGTTGAATGTATCAGGGTCATCGGGGTTGAAATCTGCTGGACTAAATGTCTTATCTCCCGCATTCAAGTTCATCTGCATACCGATATTTTCAGTTTTTACTGGGCTACCTGCCGTATCCGGAATTTTGACTGGCTGCGTGGTGGTCAAACTCACTGATGTTGAGTTGCCATCTTTATCAACCGGGAAGGTTTGCAGAAAGTTACCTGCTGAATCAACCATGTAGTTGTTTGAGTCAAACTTAAACGCACCCGCACGAGTAAATGAATGATCCTGCGAGCCCACTTCTGATGAAGTGACGAAGAAACCACCGCCGTTAATCGCCATATCAAGTGAGTTATTGGTAAATTGTAAGCTACCTTGCTGGAACTGCTGCGCCACCTGGCTGGTTGCAACACCGCCACCGACGGTTGTTTTGCTATTAGCAAAAATAGAGGTCGCGTAAACATCGGCAAACTCAGCGCGTGATTCTTTAAAACCAGTGGTGTTAACGTTAGCGATATTGTTTGCGGTTGTATTGAGATCTTTTTGCGCAGCAGATATACCGCTCAGAGCAATGTTAAATGACATAGTTCACCTCTATCCTTGTTCAATTCGTTTTAGGAGAGGTTTATCTGCCTCTCTTATTAATATCTGTCGTGCGTTTACGATTCTGACACCGCTAATACATCACTAATCTTAATACCGCCAACGCCGCGCAAATTCAAAATAGCGCCGGTAGCTGCTGTCCCTAACGACACGCTCGTGACGTGAGCGTAAGTTGAAACGGGTAATTCTTCACTCTTGCCATCAACTTTACCCGTGACTTTTAGGGTGTAACTCCCTTCAGCAACAGGCTCGCCATTTTTACCCATACCGTCCCAAGTCACCTCAACGTTGCCGCCCGCACTGCCATCCACTTGAAAAGTAGATATCAGCTGACCAGATTCATCTTCGACGCGAACGGTTAAGTCTTTAATCGTTTCAGGCGTACTGACGACCCCCTTTATGACCGGCTCTTCAGCTGAGATATAGCCGGTATCCGATGGGATAAGTACTTTTTGCCCAACCAGACCTGACGCTTGCAAGGCTTGGCTTGATGTCGTTAGCGCATTGAGGTTAACAATCTCTTCGTTAAGCTTGCTAATACCGTCAACGGTCGAGAACGATGCCATCTGTTGGATCATTTGATCATTGTCGACTGGCTTAAACGGATCTTGCATCGACAACTGTTGACTCAACAGCGAGAAGAAATCTTCTTGCGATAAGTCCTGACTATTGGCTTCAGGTATTGAATTTTCTGCAGGCAAACGCAAACTGTCTAAAAACGGATTACCCGTTGTCGGAGTCGACGTTGCTGCCGCGTTACTTTGTACCGTCGTCTGCGTCGCAGCTTGCGGCGTAACAGTGCTAGCACTTTGTGGCTGGCCTGTTGCAGATTGCGTGTTATTGAGCGGATTAATAAGGCTCAAAATTTACCTCCAGCTTTCACTGAGTTTATTTACCAATTCTAAGGGTTTGCTGAAGCATCGATTTTGCAGCTTCAGTCACTTGTACATTCATCTGATATGAGCGAGAGGCAGAGATCATGTCGGCCATCTCCTCCATCACATTGACATTGGGCTTATAGATAAAGCCATCAGTATCGGCCATTGGATGACCTGGCGAGTATTCTTTATTTAACGGTAAGTCACTTTCAACAATTCCCTTAACGGCAACGGCTTGTGAAGCACTTTGATGCTGTTGAGCTTGGTTCATTTCAGCTTCAAAAATAGGATGGCGAGCACGATAGGTCTTACCCACACTGCTAGATACAGAGTCTGCGTTGGCAATATTACTGGCCGTGGTATTGAGTCTGACCGATTGCGCCGACATACCTGAACCTGCGACGTTAAAAATATTAAATAAACTCATAATTATTCGCCTCTAATCGCTTTTTTCATGCCTGAAAACTTGCTGTCGAGAAAACCGAGTGACATTTGATACTCAAGGGCATTTTTCATGAAGGCTGATTGCTCCTCTTGAATGTCTACTGTATTACCGTCACCGGTGTCTGGCTGATTCGGTACCCGATAAGCGACATTTTGCTGCGTTAACGCGGCTAAATCGAAGTGCTTGCTATCGCTCTTGGTCATGGACAAGCCCGATTGACGTGACTGCGCTGAATTCATTGCTTTAGCAAAATCAACATCGCGGGCTTTATAGTTTGGTGTGTCGGCATTGGCAATATTTGAAGATAGGACCTCTGCACGTTGAGAGCGTACGCCCAAAGTGTACTGATGAACGCCTAATGCACTATCAAAATTAATCGCCATAAAATTGCCTCCTCAGCTCGATAGCTAGAATAAAGCAATTGGTGTGCCAAATTAGTCTAAAAGAATGAAAATAGACGATTTACTTAGAGGGTAGCGCTATAGCGGCGGGATGATGCGGATAAACAGGGTGTCAAAAATGCGTTGATTGCACTTCAACACCCACAACAATAAGCTTAAGTTCGTTTTTGGTAATAGATGCCAGGATTACAGCGCACCATATCAAACTCATCAGACAAACCGGCAATAGACTCTGACGCACCCAAGAAAAGAATACCTTTAGGGTTCAGTGCGGCAGCAAATTGCCGCAATATTTTCCGCTTTGCCTCTGGAGAGAAGTAGATCAATACATTGCGGCAAAAGATAATGTCGAACTTGCCGAGCAAGGTATAATTTTCGAGCAAGTTGTGAGCTCGAAAATTAACCAATTGCTTCACATTGTTCTTAATCACCATATTACCCGATGGCAATGCATCAAAAAAATGACGTTTTCGTTCATCTGATAAACCACGGGCTAACGCTAAATTGTCATACTCCGCTTTTTTACAGCGCTCAAGCATCGTCGGCGAGAGATCCGTCGCCAATATACTCGCTCCACCGGGCAGTGTTCCAGGTTTACGCTGCTGATATTCCAGAATCGTCATACTTAAAGAATACGGCTCTTGCCCCGACGAACAGGCAGCTGACCATATTTTTACCGGTCGACCGAGTCGGCTGTAATTGGGCAAAATGGAATTAAACAACAACTCGAAAGGATAGCGATCGCGAAACCAAAGGGTTTCGTTGGTTGTCATGGCATCGATAACTTCAGTGCGAAGTTGACGCTCAGTGGGTTTCATTGAATGCTTTACAACATCCGATAAAGAGGGAAGATTATACTTGCCCATTAGCGGCGCCAATCGACTGCGCACAAGATATTGCTTGCTGTCACCGAGCACAATACCGCTGTGCTGCTCTAAAAACAGTCTGAACTGATGGTACTCGTTTTCAGCAAGTGATTTATTCGGCACTCTGTATCCTAAATATCAATAAAACAAGTCGCATAAAAGGCGCAACTTTACAACAATCGCTGGGTTATACATTAGCCATCTCGGAAACACAAGCAAGACTTGGTTTCCGCTGGCTTTGCTGTGAACTTAGCCCTACGCGTTATAAACTTAAATGTTTGTTTACCGCGGCGGCTAACTCATCAGGGTTAAACTTAGCAATAAAGTCATTAGCGCCCACTTTTTGCACCATCGCCTGATTAAACACGCCACTAAGCGAAGTATGTAACACCACTTTGATGTTTCTAAGCTTAGGATCATCACGTATTTCAGCGGTGAGGGTATAACCATCCATTTCAGGCATTTCAATATCTGAAATAATCAACGGAATTTCAGTCGACACGTCGTCGAGTTCCGCCGCTATTGCACGTAACTTTTCTAATGCTTCTTTACCATCTTTGGCAGTATCGATTTGCAGATCAAGCGAGGCTAACGCTCGAATAATCTGTTTACGGGCCACCGATGAGTCATCTATCACCATAATGTGATAATGCTTATTTCTATCGATTGTCAGCTTCTCGTCTAACTCTTTACTGATGTTGGTATTGACGGGTGAAATCTCATCTAAGATTTTCTCAACATCCAAAATCTCCACTAACTCATTATCAATCTCTGTCACGGCCGTCAAATATGAGCCACGTCCGGCGCCTTGTGGTGGCGGCATGATCGCTTCCCAGTTCATATTAATAATACGTTCAACCGAACTGACTAAGAACCCCTGCACACTGCGGTTGTACTCAGAAATGATAATAAAGCTGTTCTCAATGTTCTCAATTGGGCGGCCGCCTGTTGCAGCACTCAAATCAATCACTGAAATGGTCATGCCGCGTACATGGGCAATGCCACGCACACTAGAGTTAAGTCTAGGTAAGCTTGTTAACGGAGGGCATTGCAGCACCTCTTTTACCTTAAATACGTTAATGCCGAATCGTTGACGTCCATTAAGTTTAAATAACAATAACTCAAGTCGGTTTTGCCCAACCAATTGCGTTCGCTTATTTACTGAATCAAGAATGTTCGACATAAAATTTGCCTTGTACTTACTTTTTATCGGTTAAATCTAAAAGATTAAATTTAGGTGTAGTTAACGCTTATTTCGTTGATCTTTCGCATCCATATTGTCAATACTGATCAATATAAACTCATCCCTACATTTAGGCATACTACTTGCTTAGTTAGCACTATCTGATTCAAACGTTGCGACATCAGTCAACTTTATGACGCCCAACGATTTAATGAGTTCGCTACCGACATTCTACAATTAACACGACTTAGGTGCATTCTAGCGAATCAAGCTAATGTATTCATTATGAAAATAAATTTTTGGTTACTTTCTACCGTACTTTATTTCCCTGTAATCACTATTGCAGATGCCAATCAGGTTGCTAGTGTTCCCTCTTTATCGACCATTTCTCGATTAGCTATAGCGGCAGTTGAAGAAAAAATTGAAGCGCCAGAAAAAGCGAAGGTCAATATCACGCCGCAAAAATTAGATACCCGCGTCAGCTTGCCTAATTGCTTTCTGCCGATAAAAGCAGAAATAGCCAGCGATCGAGCAATAAGGCGTAACAACACGGTCAAAATAAGCTGCGACAGCCCAGACTTGAGTTACCCATGGCAAATATTTTTATCGGTAAGGGTCGATATTCTCTACCCGGTAGTGGTGGCTAAAGCCACCTTAGGCCCTGGCGATTTAATCTCACAAAGCGATGTAGCCATTGACTATGTCGAGCAAAGCACGCTGCGAGGTCAACAGTTTGACCAATTAAGCCAAGTGGTCGGCGCTCGGCTTAAACGTCGAGTCGCACCACAGCAACCTATTTTTAATAACCATCTGTGCGTTGTTTGTAAGGGCGACACTGTCTCTATCATTGCACGGTCTCAAAACTTCGAGATAAAAACCGTCGGCGAAGCATTACATGATGGCAATTTAGGCGACAAGATTCGGATTAAGAACAGCCATTCACATAAAACCTTAAACGCAAAAGTCATTGCGGTTGGCCAAGTTGAAGTAAGAATGTAAAATAACATTAAAGTTAACGGTTATCGCGCCGATAGCATGTGTAAGAAAGTCTCTTTATTCAATGTTGGATACCAAAATGGCTATGGATATTAAACACGTAAATAGCGCAGCTACAGCGCGCATCAACACCAGTAATGCCGGCAAAGGCTCTGCATCACAAAGCGCGACAGCTGCGCCAGTGCAAACTGCGGTGGCACAAAAAACTGACTCGGTGTCAATTACACCGCAGGCACAACAGATCCAAAATGTGCAAACTAAGATTGCCGACATGCCCGATATTGACCAAAAGAAGGTTGATGAAATTAAGGCTGCAATCGCTGAAGGTCGTTACAAAATCGATCCAGAAAAACTTGCAACTAATATCGCAAACTTCGAGAATGAACTTAGCGATTTAAACTAATGTCTCCGCAAACCGCGGATTAAGGCATAAAAGATAAGGCCATTATGACTAATTTATCTCATCTATTGAGCTCACAACATACCGTGTTGACTGAGCTTAAAGCCGTTATTAGCCAAGAAACAAAAGCGCTACAGTCTCAAGATGCTGACACATTGTTGTCACTTGCCAGTACTAAAGCGACCTTACTTGACAGCCTAAAGCATAACGATGAGATCATAGCGACTCAGCCAGATAAAAGTACATTAAAGACCGACGCCACATTATCTCAACAAGTTAGTGAAGCAAAAGCCTTGCTAGCCGAGTGCCAACAGCTCAACGCTGAGAACGAGTCTTTAATTGAATTGAGCTTAGCCAGCTTAAATCGCTTCTCTCAGGCGCTGCAGGTCAGTCGTAATTCAGCCAGCCTCACCTACGATGAAAAGGGCCGCACATCCAGTATTTCTAGCTTAGGTAATAATTTAAGTGCTTAGAAGACGGTAGATGCTAAGACGGTAGATGCTAAGACAGTAGATACCAAGACGGTAGATACTAAGACGGTAGATACTAAGACGGTAGATACCAAGACGGTAGATACCAAGACGGTAGATACCAAAACGGTAGATACTAAGACGGTAGATACTAAGACGGTAAATACCAAGACGGTAGATGCCAAGACGGTAGATGCCAAGACGGTAGATGCTAAGACGGTAGATGCTAAGACGGTAGATGCTAAGACGGTAGA
>NZ_PJBL01000005.1:0-68105 GCF_002836135.1 Shewanella sp. GutCb
GTCGTTTAAACGGAATAAAAACAGTTGGCCATCGCTTCGCGATTATAGCCAACCATTTTTATCCGCTTAACGGGGCGTTAGCAATTTGGAGGCTAAAGTTGAGGATTGAACAAAGTCGCGGACAATATATTTTCAATAGAATTTATACTGAATCAATAAGCATAGTAATAATTATTTTTACAATCAGTGTAATTGGTTTGTTTAGCCAAGATGAACCTAACTTTGACTTTGTTTACTTTGCAATCGGAGTTCCTGTGGTATTTGCGTTGTGGCTTTCAATATTTAATTCGGGTGAATCAAAGATCGTCGAGAATGGTATAACTATCGATAAGGAAAGTTTTATTTATATTCGATTTAATGAAAAAGATATCATTAAATGGTCTCAATATGATGGCTATAAAATTACAGGAGGCTGGCTTAGAGATGTGATTATAAAGCGCAAGGGAGGTTCAGATATAGTTTTTAGTTACTACACTTTTTCATCTGAACAGCGTACAAAAATATTTAAGCGCCTAGATCAACAGCATTGCTAACAAGCTAATAAACAATGACATAAAATCCGTATGTCTTGAGCAGGATCGATTGATCATTTTAGTAGATACTAAAAAATGAAACAGGAGAAGACGCTGCCCTTAAGGTATCTTTTGAATGGATTGTAGCCTTTCGTTTTATGAATGAGGCTAATATGACGTATTACGCTAACTTACCTCTTATCACTTCAACTTTTCATGTTTACAAAATTCTATCTGGTGGCTGGTCAAACGGAGAAGTTAGACAGCAAGGTGTTCTGGATGCTTCCGCAGGTGTTTACTCAGAGTTTTTAGTTGCAACAAATAATGGTTGTATACAGGCGACACACCGAAAATCGATTGGAATTAGCGTCTTAGAAATGTAAACATAACAAGCTGTTCAAGCGGGATAAATTACAGGGCGTTATAAAGCCTAAGGAAGGTAAACGTGCAACTTGTAGGTCAAAGATTAAAACTATCTCCTTTCGATAACACTGATATGGATCTTTTCATTGAAATATCAATGTGCCCGCAGATGATGGAACATGTATATGAGCCTTGTACATATGATGAGGCAAAAGAAGCATTTGATGCAAGGTCAAAACCTTAGATTTTGGAAAGTGATGGCTGGCTTTCATTAGGTATTACAGAATCATTTACTGGTGAAAAACTGGGGAGTATAGGTCTTAAAATTGTTAACCGTGAAGCTAAAATTGGTGAAGTCGGATTTATGATTAAGACAAATGCTCAAGGGAAAGGTTTTGCTAGTGAGGCGTTAAACCTTCTTAAAGCTTATTCGTTTGAAGAACTTGATCTAAATAAATTAGTAGCCACATGTTCAATTCACAATCATAGCTCATTTAACTTACTTGGAAAGGTGGGATTTGTTCGTGAAGGCTGTTTACATCAAAACTCTTTAATCAACCATAAGTATGTTGATGATTATGTTTACGGCCTATGTAAGTCGGCCTTATAACAAGTTGCTAAATTCAGATTCACCAAGACTGTCATCCCATTTGCTGAGCAAATCGCCCGCCAGCACATGGCTCACTTATTAGAGAGGCGTTAGCAGTACCAGATAAATTGGAGTCTGAATGAATATTGAAGTGTTAGAAAATCCTGAACAAAAGTTAATTGATTACCTTGATAAAAAGATCGATGACCTCAATTGGGCTAATTGGGAAGTAAGCGAACGAATTCCTTTAGCAGTGTAAATAAAAAATGAGCAAGGTGAAGTCATTGCTGGTGCAGCAGCTCGCTCATTGGGTGACAATTAATTTTTTTAACTTACGTTGGGATGCGGTGAAATAATCTTACTGTCACAATATGGGGATATACTCATGCTCGGACATTTTTAGCAGAAAATAATGTATTGAGATAAGATTATATTTAGGGAGCAAGCCATGCAAGAATTTCGTTATAAATTAGACCGCGAATCGATAGAATCATTACAGTCTCTAATAGGCCAAGAGATTAACTTAATAACTCAATTTGCGTATTTCAATTTTAATCAGCGAAATGTCACATGTTTTCCACCGTTATATTTTAGGAAGAAAGCCAGTTTTGTTGAGCTGACGAACGAATGGAATACCAGCCCTCAAGGTCATGATTTCCATCTTCCAAAGTTTAGGCTAGTGCAGAAACCGGATGACATTGAGTATCAAAGTGATAATGACTCTATCGGCCCATGTTCTGAAATTAAGTTTACGGAAAATGACCGTATCACCATAGAGGCTATAGAGATCCTTCGTCTTAGATGTCGGTGTGCAGTGCAAGATGAAACTGAGGTTAGGAAGCTAATTCCGTCAGATGAAGTTGTCATATATGACTGGGGGATCAACATCAGACTGTCGGATGGTTCTTATGCTTCAATTACAACTGAGGATGACCATATTACGGGTGAATTAATAATCTCACCACTGGCTATTGAGGCCTATCATAAAGAAGATGTTTGGGTTCAACAGCTTGATATTAGACAAGTACTAACAATAATTTAAGTTGTAATATCAACTAATTGCTTGAAAAGGCTGTGCCAGCCATGGTAAGTGGCAGCGTCATCTATTTAACTTCTCTTTAGATGACATTAGTAATGATTTTGATAATAATTATGTGAGTAAAAGTAGCGTTGAATCGTACAAGATGGGTGGCTTCTGTCGATATACTAAACGTAATGGTTGGTGAACTGGCTAGTCGTGGTATTACCGGTGGGACGAATATGGACACATTTTTAGCATTAAAAAGCAGTTTTACATCCAGAAAAGCTAAAACAATATCTAATTCATTAGAAAGCATCAATTGCTAACAAAGCATTTAGGAGTAATCCTCAACGCTTGGCATTCTCGGTTCTATGTCAGCTTAAGTGTTTATGGCACAATGGTTTAAGTATGGTGGTGGCATTGTTCACACCTTAATGCGGCGTTATGCGTATACACAAACTTGTCGTAAGGTGTATGATTCAATTAAGTTTATTGGATAATGAGGTGATGAAATGAAATTAGACGCAATACTGTGGGATTACGATGGAACCCTCGTTAATTCAGTACCCAAGAATATTGATATTACAAAAGCCATTCTATCTATCGTTGCTCCACATTTAACAGGTAACAATTTGCCTAAGTATTTGCTCAGCGAAGATTTTTACCATGAAGCCAATCACGGTGCTAAAAACTGGCAAGAGCTCTATGTTGATTATTACGGATTATCTCATGACGAAATGATCCGAGCTGGCAGTATGTGGGCAGAGCACCAAGAGAAAAATCAAACTGAAGTGACGCTTTTTGATGGTATTAAAAATGTCGTTGAGCAGTTTTCACAACTTCATCATGGTATCTGTTCTCAGAATTCACAAAACAATATTCGTCGTGTACTTAGAGATAATGGAATAGACGCTCCATTTAAAGCGATTATTGGTTACGATGATGTATCAAATGGCAACCAAAAGCCTCATCCATTTGGTGGTATCAAATGTGTGGAATCAATTTTCGGTCATACAAATAGTCAATTGTTAATGTACATCGGTGACCATGAAGCTGATGCCAAGTTTGCCCGTAATCTACAGTCCGCGCTTGGAAATAGTGCCAAGGTGATTTCTGTCGCGGCCGCATATAGTCGTTCTGAGCCTGAAAGTTGGGAAGTTAAGCCTGACTACATTGCAAACAATGTTGAAGATCTCCTTTCTATCATTGGGAAATACGCATAACGAATAAGCATAGGCCGCGCGCAGCCGCGTCCTTATTTCCAAGTCAGATTGATGCCTTTACATAGTAAATAGCGGCGCGAGAGTTCACGCTAGTTTAGCATCTGATGTCATTCGTTAAAATTTCACAAGTTACAACGATCCTTTAGCATCGATAGTTAATCATTTTTTATATCATTAACCCCAAAATATCAGCGTATTAACTACCTATTTTCATCCGTCTCCGTCTGTATTTCAAATCTCATACTCATGACCTTTTACATCAAATGCTTATGCGGTTTCCCCAGGGGTAATCCCCCTTTAATCAATATACTTTATGGCGCTCCTTACTTTACAGATATTGGGGGTCCTCAGGATTGATTAACGTTTAATAAAATGTCACAGTGTTATGGAATATTGAAGTACTGTAGCCTGTTGGAGTCGAGTTCTAGCGCAGGGCTATTAGAGGAGATAATGAGTAATGAGTAAAGTTATTAGGTGCCTTTTCTGTTTAAGTATAATAATTTCGTCCTTCAGTTCTCATGCGGAATATATCGTTGAGGTGACGCTCGATATTAACGGAATGTACCAAGGAAAGCAGGAGATAGGTTTACAGGAAAGCAAAACCCTGAAAAAAACAGACGACACAGTTTTGTTGTTAATCAGTCAGTCTTATGTGCATGATAATTATGCCACTCTGAATTATACAGTTATTGAATATCTTATATCTGATCCTGAAACACGAAATGAGCTTAAGTTACCCTCTATAAGCACCCTTGTTAATAATGAGGCTAGTCTTTCGTTAGGTGATGACCTCTCCTACAGTGTAACTGTCCGTGAAGTAAATAAATAGTAAGCCCATGACAGCATTTCTGAAAGACTATACCTTCAATCACTGTTTTCAAGCTAAAACAAATACCGCTGCCTTCAAGCTTTTCCTCTTGTTTTGCCACATATAATTAAAGCGTAACGGTTCTAATCAGCAGCGACACTCTTTTTGCCAAATTTTTGCAACAACTAACTAGCGCAATATGTGCGAGATGGTGGCAATTCATTAACCCTAATGCAGCCATACTGAACATGGGTTTACCGAAGTGCTCAAGTGAACCCGTTACCCTTTTTCCTTCATGGCTTGCATGTTAAACTCAAGCACACTTTTATGAATTTTGAATTGACACTATCCTATGAAACAGTTGCTCGACTTTCTGCCTCTGGTTATCTTTTTTGCCGTCTACAAATTTTTTGATATTTACGTTGCCAGTGGCGCATTGATTGCGGCCACCGCATTGCAGCTCATCATTACCTACATCCTGTATAAAAAACTGGAGAAGATGCACCTCATTACCTTTGCAATGGTCACCGTGTTTGGCTCGCTAACCTTGATTTTGCACGATGACTCATTTATAAAATGGAAAGTCACTATCGTGTATGCTCTGTTTGCCATCGCGCTAGTGGTTAGCCAGTTTATGAATAAACCCATTTTAAAAAGCATGCTGGGCAAAGAGTTAATTGTTGCTGACAAGATATGGGCCCATGTGACTTGGTATTGGGTACTGTTTTTTGTGGCATGCTCTCTCGTTAACATCTACGTTGCCTTTAGCCTATCGCAAGAAACTTGGGTAAACTTTAAGGTATTTGGTCTAACCGCTTTGACACTGATCAATACGGTACTCACGGTATTTTATCTCTTTAAAAACATGTCTGAAGAAGATCGTAAGGAACTTAAATAATGTGGTATATGATTTCGTCGCAAGATGTTGAAAACAGCTTAGAAAAACGCTTATCTGTTCGTACAGACCATTTAGCGCGTCTGCAGCTTTTAGCTGATGAGGGCAAGTTACTCATCGCAGGGCCTCACCCCGCTATCGACAGTGAAAACCCAGGCGAAGCAGGTTTCACTGGCTCACTCGTGGTTGCTGACTTCCCCTCACTTGAAGATGCACAATGCTGGGCTGATGCCGACCCTTATATCGCCGCGGGTGTATATGAAAGCGTGGTTGTAAAGCCTTATAAGTTAGTGTTGCCGTAAATAAAAGGAACTCAAAATTGAAGATAGTTTCATTTAATATCAATGGATTGCGAGCAAGACTGCATCAACTGCAAGCTTTAATCGATAGCCACCAGCCTGACGTCATCGGTTTACAAGAAACCAAAGTGCATGACGAAGCCTTCCCACTTGCTGATGTAGAAGCAATGGGATATAAGGTGCATTATCATGGCGGAAAAGCACACTATGGTGTGGCCATGTTGTCGAAGGCTGAGCCATTAAAGCTTCAAAAAGGATTCCCAACCGATGAAGACGACGCTCAGCGCCGTATGATCATGGGGACTTTTATGCAGGAAAATGGCCGTCCGCTTACCGTGCTAAATGGCTATTTCCCTCAAGGCGAAAATATTAGCCATGAGACAAAATATCCCGCTAAGCGCAAGTTTTACAAAGACTTAATGGTATATTTAAATGAGTATCACAGTGCTGATGAAGATATTGCCATCATTGGCGATATCAATATATCGCCTGTCGATTTAGACATAGGTATTGGTGAGCCCAATGCCAAGCGCTGGTTAAGAACAGGTAAGTGTAGTTTTCAACTTGAAGAGCGTGAGTGGCTTAAGACCTTAATGGACTGGGGCTTAGTGGATACGTTCCGCGAACTGCATCCAACGCGCACAGAGCGATACTCGTGGTTTGATTATCGCAGCAAAGGATTTGTCGATAACCGCGGCCTGCGCATTGATGTCGTCTTAGCGACCAAATCACTGGCACAGCGTCTGGTTGAATCTGATATTGATTACGACCTACGTGGTATTGAAAAGCCTTCAGATCACGCGCCTATTTGGAGCACCTTTAGTTAATCTAAATGGTGGTTTCAGCTAATAAAAAAATCCAGCAATGATTGCTGGATTTTTTATTATCTGATCAGGCAAAGATAGCGCTGTGGTGTCGTTATAGGCAAAGGAACTAACCTTAGTGCAAAGCGACAGCTCTGCTGAGTCAAACTGACCTTTAAGCCTCGCGTTATAAAACTCGTTTATAACATTAGGTGGCTTTAGCCAAAGTATATTGCTTTAACAACTGCTCTAACCCCTGAGAAGCATCATTTAAGTCTGTCGCAAGACTAATTGAATGTTCAGTGGTTTGCTTAATCGTTTCAGCTTGGCCTCGAATATCGTCTAACTGAGAGCCAATTTCCCGAGATGCAACACTTTGCTCTTCAGATGATGCTGCGATTTGTGCACTCATATCGAATACTGTACTGATCGATAACGCCATGTTATCAACATCACTACTCACTGACACGATAGCCTCGCGGCCTTTGCCCGCTTGCGATACGATATCGCCAGTAATGCAGCTCAATTTATGTGTACCCGCTTGTAAACCTTCAATCATAGATTGAATTTCAACTGTCGCTTTTTGTGTCCGGCTCGCTAACGTTCTCACTTCATCAGCGACCACGGCAAAGCCTCTGCCCTGCTCGCCCGCTCTGGCCGCTTCAATTGCGGCGTTAAGCGCTAACAGATTAGTCTGTTCTGAAATACCGTTAATGGTGGTTACTACTGCACCAATTTGCGTTGCAGCGTAGGAAAGATCTTCCACTGAAGCTGACGCTTCTGAAATTTTGCCCGTTAATATACCAATGCTTGCTACCGCCTCAGCCAGTTGAACTTTACTGTTTGCCGCCTGAGATGAGTTGGTTTGAGTTTGCTCTGAGGTGCTAGAAGCATTCTGAGACACCTCTTCAACTGCCGCTGTCATCTGCGACATCGCAACCGCGACCGTATCGAGGAACTGATGCTGTGCAGTGGTTAACTTTTCATTTTGACTCGCCTGTTGATGAAACTCACCAGCGGCCTCTGAAAGCGTTTGCGCGTTACGTGCAATTGCAGACACCATTTCACTCATGTTATCTGCGCTACGGTCTATTTCGCGGGCAATTAAGCTGAAATCATCTTTACCAAAAAAGTTAAGTCTAAAACTAAGATCACCATCAGCAAGTCTTTTTATGGCTTGGTACATATCCCACAAGCCGCCACCAAGCGAAGTTGATACCCAATAACTCACAAGATATAACGGCAGTAGACCTAAAAGAGCCAACCAAAGCATGTTATTCATATTTGACAAAGCTGGCTGTTCCCAACGACTTACATTAACCGTGTAGTTAATGAACTCACCGTCAACGGGGGCATTCACGCTAAGATTATCATTTGAGCGTTTCGTCTCAGAATTAAAAGCAACACTCAATCCATTTTCGCCGGCAAAATCAGTTAGCGATTGCCCAGTAAGAGATTGGGTCATCGCCATATTGGCATAAGCCTCAACCGTGGCTTGAGCGCGCGCCATTGAAGCGGCTTCAATCTGTTGTTTGCTATTGAAATAGTTTGCTCCGGCCACCATTGCAGTGATGAGCGTAACCATAGTGCAGATAGACCAGAACTTTCCATTTAGACTGAGCTTGATTAATACCGCATCGACTGTTCGAAAATTAATTTGCTTCATCGTAAAATTCCCATGGCCCTTATATTTGACCTTTATAATGCGTTGATAGACTCACTCGCCCAGTACGGCACAGTGTTGAGTTACTCGCTATATTCAATGTTGAATTATGACTCTTTTGCTGTATTTTCAGCAAATATTGTTTGTAGTTTTTGGGTCAAGCTGATTAGCTGAGTCGTCAGTAGACTCATACTGTAGCCCAGCATCGCGCCCACCAGTAAGGGGGGTAAAATTGCCACTACGTCGCCACCCATTGCAAAGGTGATACAACAACCGATAAATGCGCCGGGTATAAAGGCGAGCTTTTGATAACTTGCTTGTAAACACATGGCAGCCGTTGCGATGCCCGTGAAGGTATAGCCCATAACCGGAGAGACAAAAAAACTGCTGCCAGAAATAATTAGCCAACCCCAAAAGACACCAGAGACATTCGTCGCCATCGCCATCAGCATGCCTTTCACACCCGTTTCGGTTTGTGCAAAAAAAGTGCTACAACCAAGAAAACCTATCCAGGTGACAAGTTGAAATACATCAGCAAAGCCAGCCCATACGGCTGCCAATAATCCTGCTGAAATTGCTATTTGCCAACGATGCTCCATAAAGCCCTCTCTATAACGCGATACACACTTTGACTATGCCGATACACAGTACTTAATATCAAGGTCGCTAAATTACCATCTTTTGTAGGCTAAAAAACACGATCTACGACAAAAAAGCGCTAACAAAGTCGAATCTAGTGCACAAAACAACCGAAAGCGTAACAAATATACAATACTCCGACATACAACTAACCCAATAGGAGTATGAAATCAGCGGTAATAAGAGCCTCAGCAACCGAGTTATTTCAAACAAAATAGCCTTATGCTGATCGAGCTGCGATTGTCAGGCACAAAAAAACATCTACAAACGAGATGTTTTATTCAACGCAGGAGCACTCACAAAGAAACATATTAAAGCCTCAAACTTTTTTCTTGTTCCTGCGTGAAGCGGTTTGCACGCCATTGATCATTTTCCCTAACGCCTTATCTTTGGCTCTTTTCTCCGCCAGTGTCGCGCCATTCAATGCCTGTTCACGCATCAGTTTGCGATAGCTCGTCAGTCGACGTTCCGTCACTATGCCATCATGCAGGGCTGCTTGGACCGCACAACCAGGCTCACTTTCATGACTGCAATCGCTAAATCGGCACTGCTGTGCTAATGCGGTAATTTCACTAAACGTATCACTAACACCTTGTTCGCAATGGCTAAGCTGTAGCTCTCGCATACCGGGTGTGTCCATAAGCAGTCCACCTTGAGGTAACCACTTCAGCGCTCTTGAGGTTGTGGTGTGACGTCCTTTACTATCATCTTCACGCACAGCACGGGTAACTTGCGCGTCAACGCCCATTAAACCATTGACCAATGTTGACTTCCCCACACCGGATGAACCTAAAAACGCAATTGTTTTGCCTGTTTGGCAATAGCTCGATAGCGCTTTAAGCGCTTCACTATCGAGCGCGTTAACGGCATGGATCATCATCAACGGATCTAGCTGCTGCACTTGCTGGCGCTTGTCATCCACATCAGCACACTGATCCGCCTTTGTTAATACCACCACGGGATCCACCAGCGCTTCTTTCGCTAGCGCTAGGTAACGTTCAATTCGGCTCAGGTTGAAATCATGATTGAGAGAACAGACAATCATGACACTATCAAGGTTTGCAGCAATGAGCTGAGTCGCCACTTTCGAGCCTGGCGCTTTTCGTTGGAACAAGGACTGACGATCCAAATGGCGATGCACCCGCTGTGAGTCATCAAATAATGCCCAATCGCCAACGCATAGGCGCTCAGCCTGCGCCGAGAACGTTAATCTCACTTGTCCTTGCTCACTCATCACCACGACGTGACTTCTGTGCTGCTCAACCACACGACCAATACTGAACAGCGATAACTCTTCTAGGCTAAGTTGTTGCTGGAAAAACGGCCGCCAGCCGAGTTGGGTTAATGTCATCGTGGGGTTTTCCATGGTCTTCCTCCATCTACGATTTAGTAGATAATAAGCAATAATTGATACTGTAGCGGCGCTGATGCCACCTTTCAGCTAAGAGTTTCATATTAATGACTTGCTCAACAGTTTAATTGAACAAAAGCGACAGATTGCACGAGCTTATACCGACAATAACGGAGCCTGACATCCAACGAAAATGTCCAAGTTAAAAAATGCATAAAAAAAGTGCCATTAAGGCACTTTTTATTAGATTTGCTTTGTTGTTATTTATCCTAAAAAGAGATGTTTAAATATTAAGTAATTTATTCACCGGTAAATCTCTAATTCGCTTGCCAGTTGCCGCAAAGATAGCATTCGTCAGCGCTGGAGCAACGGGGGGAACACCAGGTTCGCCAACACCTGCTGGCGGCGCATCCGAACGTACAATAGTGACTTCTATCTCTGGGCATTGGCTAATGCGCAGCAATGGATAATCATGAAAGTTCGATTGCTGAACTTTACCCTCTTTAAAGCTAATCTGGCCCATCATCGCTAAGCTAAGGCCAAACATCACCGCGCCTTCTGTTTGCGACGTCACGCGGTCGGGGTTAACAATTAATCCAGCATCAATAGCAGCGATAGACTTAAGCACCGTTAAGTTTTGCTTATCGTCTACTTCAACCAATATCGCCACGGCAACATAACTGGTAAAACTTCGATGAACCGCAAAGCCCCAGCCCTGACCCGCTTTAACGGCTGGCTGCTTATTGATTGCCTGTTCAACAATATCAATCACATTGAGGTAGCGGCCAACATCAACAGGGTGGCGCGATAGCTCTTCACCATAATTACCATATTTAAAACCTTGATCAGCAAAATCAACTTTTCTAGCCTTGCCTAACAGCGTCTTCCACATGGTTGTGCAAGGAACTCCGGCATTACTGGCAAGCTCATCAACAAAACTGCCAATACCAAAAGCATGCTGGATATTACACACCGAACGCATCCAACCTATTCGTGTATGAGCCTCCGCTTTAACCGCTTCACAACGGTAACTCTCAACCGCTAAGGGCACATCAACAAAGCCGAGATCCAACTCGCCCGCCGAAGGATAATCGACACCTTCAGCAAAGGTTGAACTAATCGATGGGAAAGCCGAGCGCTGTAACATCGCCTCGGGCATCTTATTGTCATTGAGTTTGGCTTGATAAAACTGGGCACTGATTGCATGAAGATAGCCATTTTGGATCTCATCTTCTCGGCTCCAGCTGACTTTAACGGGTCGTTGCAGTTTTTGTGACAGTAGCGCCGCTTCAACACTAAAATCAGGTTTAGATTTACGACCAAACCCGCCACCAAGTAGAGTCACATTAACTTTAACCTGTTCCTCTTTGAAGCCAAGATTAGCCGCCACATTCTGCGCCGTGCTTTGTGGTGTCTGGGTCGATGCCCATACTTCACAGCCCGTTTCGGTGACTGAAGCCGTTGCCACTGGCGGCTCCATAGGGGCATGCGCTAAATAAGGCACCGTGTATAGTGCGTTGATCGTCGACTTTTCCGGCCAATCTTTGGTTTCTTTGCCTTGCTGCCGCGCGAGCTTGCCCGGCAGTTTGACACGCTCTGACAAGGTCTTTAGGTACTCGGTTGTATCGTGGCTGTCATTTGCAGATTCAGTCCAAGTGATTAAAAGTGCCTTTCTACCTTGCTCTGCACTCCAACTGTTGGTGGCTATTACTGCAACGCCCCCTAACGCCTGAAAAGCAGGAGCACCTGTAGGCACTTTCATGCGAATAACATCAACCACTCCAGCGACTTCACGCGCCGCACTATCATCAAGCGTAGCAACATTACTGCCCAATACAGGTGGTCGGGTGATGCTGGCATAGAGCATCCCCTCCATCTGCACGTCGTAACCATATTTGGCTTTACCGACTAGCATGTCTTGCATATCAACAATGGTATGTGATTTACCAATGTGCTTAAAATCTTTGCTGTCTTTTAGCTTTACCGCATCCTCGGCAGGCATTGACAGTTTTGATGCTGCGATGGCCAACTCGCCATAACTCAGTTTACGGCCAGAATTTATGTGATGAACTTGATGATCTTTAGCACTAACCTCAGCTACTGGCACTTGCCAGATGTCGGCCGCGGCTTGCTCAAGCATGGTACGCGCCATCGCACCCATCTGCCGCATTGCTTCATAGTGTTTACGAATACTGCGTGATCCATCGGTATTTTGGCTGCCATAACGTTTGTCTGCTAAGCCCTGTACCACAACAACATGTTGCCAATCAGCTTCCAACTCATCTGCCAATATCTGTGGGATCCCGGTGCGGATCCCCTGCCCCATCTCTGAGCGATGACAAGTTAAATAGACTTTGTTGTCTTCGCCTATCGCGATAAACAGGTTTAATCGTGCTTCTTTATCTTGTGCCAGGGCCATCGGGCTCCAGCTCAGTCCGCTCGCGCCTAACGCTAAACCACCTCCTGTAGCACCAAAGAGCTTAAGCACGTCGCGACGACTGAAATTTTGTACTGCAGTAAAGGTTCTCATGATGATGCTCCTTTTTTAGCAACACCTTTTTTTGACACACTATGAATAGCAGATTTGATCCGGGTGTATGTGCCGCAACGGCAGATATTGCCTGACATAGCAGATTCGATTTCAGCATCGGTAGGAGCGGTGTTTTCAGCGAGCAACGCAGCGGCAGACATTAACTGTCCAGACTGGCAATAGCCGCATTGTGGCACATTATGATCACTCCAGGCTTGCTTAAGCTCTTCCGCGGCTAAACCTTCAATCGTTGTCACCTGTTTCCCTTGCGCTTGGGCGACACTGGTTAAACAAGCGCGAGCCGGTTTGCCATCAATATGAACAGTACAGGCGCCGCATAAGCCTGCGCCACAACCGTATTTGGTTCCCGTCATACCGAGCATATCTCTAATGGCCCATAGTATGGGCATTTTAGGATCGGTATCGAGGGCAAAACTCTTGCCATTTATACTGAGTGTCAGTTTCTCATCATTCATTACTCGCTCCTCATCTGTCGCTCTAATAGCCTCAATCACCGCGAAAGATTGATGACGTTATAATTTAATTATTTGATGTTTATGACGGTGTATTTATTAGTGTTAGCTCAGTTGTTGTTTTATCGCTTGCTGCCAAGCTACAACATCTTCTCTTTGGTCGATATCGACGGCGATCCCTGGCACTTCAACAACGGTCAATTTATCTTGGGATGCGAGCTGCTTCAGTAAAGGTTTAGCGCCTTTATCGCCCGTAAGTTGCTGCAGTTGATTGAATAGATCCGCATTGAAAATAGCAGGCACGCCAATACTGTGTTGATAACAAGCGCAACAGGTTTTTCTCTCTAATAACCAACGCTTAACTATAAGTGTGTAGGCGTCCTTATCTACGCCAATATGATCGGCGAGCGTCACCATCAACGCATCAGCGTTTAGCTGTTTTGCCGTTGTGACTGCGGTTTTTATTGAACTGGATAATCCTCGCTGCCATTGAGGATTGGTAATGACACGCACACCAGCGGGTATCAGGGCCATTAACGCTTGATGATGCGCGCCAAGCACCACAACAACGTCACAATGCAGAGAGGTTGATTCGAGCTGCTTAGCAACAGATTGAAGTTTATCAAGGCTATGAAGTAATAGCGGCTGACGCTTCACTTGGCCTATTGTATTAATAACATCAATAGGTTCTGCGAGCTTGATCCCTTCAAAACGGCTACTAGCGCCAGCGGCAAGTAACGCTATAACCAATTTATGAGTGCTATTTATCTCGTTAATTAAGGCGTTGTTGTCCGCAGCACCTTTGCTTACCTTGTTCAAAAGTTCTGTCACGTCATCACCTTATCTAGCGAGACTTGATGAGCCTTATGCAATACCCCGTGGCATTGGGCTAAAATACTTAGCGCAATGGACTCAGGTAATTCGCCTCCCAGTGCAAGGCCCGCAGGGGCTGAAAATACCCCACTGAAATCATTTGCCGACACCCCCGCAATCGCCAGCACCTTTTCTCTACGATGTGGCGGCCCTAATAAAGCGACATAGCAGATTTGAGTCTGACTCAAACGCAATATCGCGTTAGCGTCTAATGTGAGGTTGTGCTGCATGACAACCGCCGCATCGAATCGATTCATTATGTCATTGGTTAATTTAGCTGGCGTTTGTTTGATGATTGTTGATGACGGAAAGTCATGATGACGGGCATAACTGGTGCGTTCGTCTATCACAGTGACTTGCCAACCTAGCTGATTTGCAATATTAGCCAAGGGCTGAGCGTCTAAGCCGCCACCGAATATGGCAATATGAAAACGTGGACGACAAGGGATCACTAATCGATGCTCTTGCTGCATAGGGTGATGACCAGTTTGCTCCAGCGTAAAAATAACAGGTTTTTGCACATCACTTGGGGGGTAGTGACTCTCTGATGGGTTGACGACCGTCGCTACAAATAGGTCTGAGGTCGTCCCCTCATCAGGGAGTACCAACTCGTATAAACAAGGGATCCCCGCTTGCAGATTTTCAGCAAGGCGATGCAGTTGTAAGTAGTGATTTTTAGATGTTAACGGAAAAAGCATAAGCTCAATGATGCCGCCGCACCCCAACTGATAGGTGGTGTCTGACTCGTCGGTCGCATCGTATACCAGCTTTACTGCGGTATCATATTGAATAGCCCGCTGGGCATGCCTTTTAAGATCCCCTTCTAAACACCCCCCGCTAACTAAGCCAATACTTTTCCCTAATGGGTGAAATAGCATCATCGCGCCCGCTTTACGATAGGCAGAACCTTGAACCTTAGTCACCACTGCTAACACCCATCCATCGTGGGGTGTTAACTGCCATTCGCTCAGTAGATCTTCAATATGATTCGACATAATTCCGTGTCCCCCATTGAGTGTGATACTCAATCTAGTGATTAAAACTAATCAACTTATTTGGCAATTGAAAGCCGCAAACCGTTACAAAAGGTGTTTTATCGTAAGGTAAATATAAGCGGGTCTTGTACATAGTTCAAATAACCGAGATTCAACGCCTTCGTTGACGGTTTTTTTATTTCCGTTTTTTAACAAATCGATTACTATTAGTGGAATAGCAACACCTTATTGGAAGTCAAAATTGCATGGCCGCAAATAGTCAGAACAAAGGATTTACGTTAATTGAACTGGTGGTCGTCATCATCGTTCTCGGTATTCTAGCCGTTATTGCGGCGTCACAGTTTATCGATTTTAGACGAGATGCCGAAGTTAGCCGAGTTCAGGCTATCGCTGGAGCCTACCAACAGGCAATAACCTTTAGCCACACCCGTTGGCAAATATTGGGAAACAATAGCTCACTTAATGATTTGCCGAACTACGCGGGTGGCAAGCTAGATATGAATACGTTGGGTTTTCCTCTGGGGATTGATAAAGGCAACCCTATGGGGCAACCAACCAACATTGGTCAGGGCGAACAGGGCTGTGTTGATCTGTGGGAAACATTACTTGAAGAACCCGGCAGCGTATCTTTATCAAGCGTCGATAATGGCAGTGATTTTCAAGCTTATCGCCACCAAGCTGATACCAACTCAACCGGACAGACCCAATGCAGCTATGTATTACGCACGCTTAATGATGTTGCGGGACGTAAAACAGCAGACATTAAGATTGTGTACGACTCTGTTGCGGGCACCGTCGTCAGTATTATAAGTGACAATTAATCGGCATTTAACCTCATAAATTAAAGCCGCCCAGTACAATTGCTTGATGGCGGCTTTAATTATCATCTACAGCACTTGCCAATATCCCAACATTTATCCATTACAAGATTAAAGTGCAATATTAGTGCGTCGATAGTCATTTTTCGATATTAGTGCTTCGACATTGTTGAAGGCTCAACCCACGCTTGAGTGCCATATAACGGCACCGTAGACAATGCATGTTTATGGCTGCCATTGGTCTCTTTTGTCGAGTAAGACAGATAAAGTAACGTCTGATTCTCAGCATCATAAATACGGCGTACTTTTAGCGTCTTAAACAGAATACTTAATGACGCTTTAAACACCACTTCACCATTTTTACTCTTATCGATACTCGCTATATCTGCGGCCGAAATAACCCCCGTCTGACGACATGAGATACTCATGTCTGAAGGGTCGGCCAAGCTGAGGTTCGCTTCAATACGGCTAATATGACAGGTAACACCCGCGATTTTAGGATCGGGGCGTGCATCTATGATGATATCTTTAGTGGTAAATAAGCCAAGACTGACTTTGCCAACGTCATCGCCACAGCCTGCTAACGTCAACATGGCAACAGCGCCAAGCATACTGGCTTTTATTAGTGCTAACTTACTCATTTTATATCCTTTAACATTGTGTAGAGCCAGAGAGATACGAACAAAACGTTATGCAAAAACTCTTTGCGCCCAACGTGTTAATCCAGCAGTAACACTACCAAAGTGATCACCAACAACAATTGGAATGTCCGGGAATAAGCCTGAAATACGTCGGTAAATGGCTGGGCTTCGAGCGGTACCACCGGTGACATAAATTCTATCGGGCTTAACCCCTGATGTGCTCAATGCCTCACGCATTAATGATTCAACTTTGTTTAATGGTATGGTTATCGCTTTTTCAAAATCAGCTTCAGTCACTTTGGCATGTAAGCCTGCATCTATATATTCGAGTTGAGTATCGATACTGTTCTCGCTAGATAAGGCTATCTTACTTTGCTCTGCACTGCGTACTAATTTATAGCCTAACTGCTCTTTCTGCACTTTGAGTAAACGGTTTATCAACTCAGGTTGCCGTGCTTCGCTCACCAGATCTTCGATGAGTTTTTTTGATTTTATTGTAGCAAAATCACGCTGCGCACTAATATCGTTAACAGCGACCGCATTCCAGAAAGGTTTACTTGGCACAGGTAGCTTATTGACCATCAAACTTCCCAACCCAAGATGTGGCATAAATGCAGCCATAGACAAGGCGATATCAAGATCGTTACCGCCGATTCGTTGGCCGCTATGGCCTAAGAAATCAACGCTACGGTCACGCTTATCGATATGACTCGGCCCCATCTTCACCATCGAGCAATCAGTCGTACCACCACCAACATCCACTACTAGCACAGTCAAATCTTCATCTAAAGAAGCTTCATAGTCCATACCCGCTGCCAGGGGTTCAAACAGAAAATCGACATCAATAAATCCGGCACGTTTTGCTGCAAGCGATAAAATAGCCTCAGCTTGCTGGTTGCTTTGCTCGCCGCCAACGCCTTGAAAATTCACTGGGCGGCCAATAACCGCATGGGTGATCTTGTTGCCAGTGGCGACCATGCTTTTTTCTGCTGCGCCTTTAATGTGCATCATCATTAATGTGACAATATCTTCAAAAAGCGCAATTTGATTATCTCTCAAGCCTGTTGCACCCAAAAATGACTTTGGAGAGCGAACATAAAACCCTTCATCAGGCATCTCAAAATAGGCTTCTACTGCTGCATCGCCGACAAACACCGCTTGCTCGTTAGGTAACAGATCCAGTTCACGGCGGGCATGCGCAGCTCGGCTTAGCTGTGCAGATCTAAGTCGGGTGTATTCGGCCTTCTGAGGCTCTGGTAATTGTCTTAACACGGCATCCGCAATCAACTCTCTGTCCATTGCGTATAGAGTAGACGTGAGATATTTCGATTCACCAGACAAAGGCACCAAGTCCACCTGCCCGTTATCCATAATACCAATCGCACAATTGGCACTACCGTAATCAAATCCTACAAACATTCGTCTATACCTACCTATTACCCATAAAAAAGCCGTGAAAAATAGCACAGTTAATAAGATGCAAAAAGCGTTATTTTGAAAAAATATCAGTAACGACGATTTCTATTCACTTGTGACAATAACTTGAGAAATGTAAAGAAAAACTGCGCAGCGAGTTCACTCCATTTCGTTTGCGGATATCCATCAGCATTTTTAAATTCGAATGGGAGCCTATTTCAGTCAATTGAGTAAAAATCGACTAAACTTAAATCATATGCCGACACTGGGACTCGACTAGATAAACAACTAAGGTCTTATTATGTATGGCTGGAAGCTAGCCTTATTCGTAACCTTTATCTCATTGCTTTGCATGGGCGTGCAAAGTGCGGAAAAAAATAGTCTTACCTCAGAAATCCCCGTAATTAGCATCAAAGGTCCAATAGGGCCAGCAGTAAGCGAACATCTTACCGCTGAAATTAACGTCGCAAACAGTCAAAACACCTCACCACTCATTATTATAACTTTGGATACCCCTGGCGGATTGGTCTCTAGCCTTCGCGATATCAATCAAACTATTTTGGCCTCCAATATTCCTGTGGCATGTTTGGTTTACCCTAAAGGTGCCAGAGCCGCTAGCGCCGGCACTTACATTCTATATGCATGCCATGTCGCAGCGATGGCAAAGGCAACAACGATAGGCGCGGCTACGCCAGTTCAAATAGGCCCAAGTGCTCCTAGTCCCGAAAAAAGCGTTCCAGCGGATAAAAGTGAAGCAGATAAACCGAGTAATATCACTGCATCAGCAATGGAGAAAAAAGTGCTTAATGATGCTATTGCCTACATACGTTCGTTAGCTCAACTAAGAGGACGAAACGAAAAATGGGCAGAGCTTGCGGTAAAAGAGGCTGCAACGTTAACGGCGCGTGAGGCTTTGGAACTCAATGTCATCGATTTGATTGCCGAGTCTCCGACACAACTCGTTAGCCGTCTTGATGGAACCATCATTACTTTTGGCGAAACAAAAATCCCCCTAAAGCTAAAAGGTGCAGTATTAGTGGATAAACGGCCAAGTTGGCAAAATCAGTTTATAGCCACAATCACTAATCCCAATATTGCCTATATTTTAATGATCATCGGCGTCTACGGCTTGCTGTTAGAGTTTTATAGCCCTGGCGTTGGGCTAGCGGGCGTGACCGGTGCCATTTCACTCATTATTGCTCTTTATGCATTCCAAATGTTGCCCTTGAGTTATGCGGGATTAGCACTGTTGCTTCTTGGTATTGTGTTACTGATAACAGAATCAATGCTGCCCAGCTTTGGGATATTTGGCCTAGGTGGTATTACCGCATTTGTGGTTGGATCGATATTTCTCTTTGATACCGCACAACCCCAATTTCAAGTATCACGTGTTCTTATCGCCAGTGTGGCGGTATTGAGTACATTGTTTTTTTTATTCGCCCTAGGCTTTATTTGGCGGGCTAAAAAGAACCCAGTGGTGACGGGTCCTGAAGCGATTATCGGCGCAAACGCAACGGTAATTTATGATTTTGAAGGCCAAGGTTTTGTCAATTTGAATGGCGAACGTTGGAATGCAATCAGTCCCATAAAACTCAGTAAAGGTCAGGCCGTAACGGTAATAGAAATTAACGGCCTGTCGCTACTCGTATCGCTCGTTGAAGCTAAGGAGGCCTCTAATGGAGTACGCAATCAATAACGGCGCAGTATTCGGTGCGGTAATGATCTTTGTCATTATCTCGCTGCTTATTAGTACATTCAGGATTTTGAGAGAATATGAACGAGGTGTCATTTTTCTATTAGGGCGCTTCCAACTCGTAAAGGGACCAGGACTTATCATCGTCATTCCATTTATTCAACAGATGGTAAGAGTCGATCTAAGAACCGTTGTTATGGATGTGCCTAGCCAAGATGTTATCAGCAGAGATAATGTATCAGTAAGGGTCAATGCAGTGCTGTACTTTCGGGTGATTGATTCTCAAAAAGCCATTATCAATGTCGAAGACTTCTTACAAGCAACATCTCAACTGGCACAGACCACTTTACGCTCGGTATTAGGGCAGCATGAACTGGATGAAATGTTAGCCAATCGCGAGATGCTCAATGCCGATATACAAGTGATCCTTGACGGTCGTACTGATGATTGGGGGATAAAAGTATCCAACGTCGAGATAAAACATGTTGATCTTAATGAGACCATGGTGAGAGCCATCGCTCGCCAAGCGGAAGCGGAAAGAACGCGTCGTGCTAAGGTCATCCATGCTTCGGGCGAGATGGAAGCATCGAGCAAACTCGTCGAAGCCGCGACCACACTTGCCACTGAACCGAATGCCATTTTATTGAGATATTTACAAACCTTAACTGAAATAGCCAGTGAGAAAAATTCGACAATTTTATTCCCATTGCCGATGGACCTGCTCAATGGTGTAATGAATACTGATGAGAAGTCAGCTGGTCTAGCAAAAAGAAAAACCGAACCCTCGAATAACAATGGCGAGTAAAAACTAAAAAAGGCAGCCTAGGCTGCCTTTCGTTTAACTGGAGTGCTCGTTATAGATTTTTTTCATTTTGAGCTTTTTTAAGCTGCTCTTTCTTAGCTCTACGAGACTCTATTACCTGGCTCACATCGCTACCGATATGTGCTTCACCACGCTGTTTTGATAATTGCACCTGACGCTCGCGCTCTAAAAAACGTTCACGTTGCTTATCGGTCACAGTGTCGATGCAATGAGGGCAGCTAACACCTTGCTCAAACTGAGCTGACGCTTTCTCTTCTACGGTGATAGGCATACGGCAAGCATTACATTGGTCATACTGACCTTTTTCAAGATCATGATTAACGGCGACGCGATTATCAAACACAAAGCACTCACCTTCCCACAAGCTTTCTTCCTGCTTAACTTCTTCAAGGTATTTCAAAATACCACCTTCTAGATGGTAAACATCATCAAAGCCCTGCTCTTTTAAATATGCTGTCGATTTTTCACAGCGAATTCCGCCAGTGCAAAACATGGCCACTTTCTTATGCTTAGCCGGATCAAGGTTTTGCTTAACGTATTCAGGGAACTCTCTAAACGTGGTTGTTTGTGGGTCGAGTGCATTTTTAAAGGTACCAATTTGGACTTCGTAGTCATTACGAGTGTCGACCAAAAGCACTTCAGGATCTGAAATCAGGGCGTTCCAATCTTTTGGCTTAACATAAGTGCCCACCACTTTGTTAGGGTCAATACCTTCGACGCCCATGGTCACGATCTCTTTTTTAAGCTTAACTTTAGTGCGATAGAAAGGCATATCGTCATCAAAAGACAGTTTGTGCACGATGTTGTCTAGCCCGGGTTGTGACGATAACCATGCGAGCAGTGCATCAATTGCAGCTTGAGAGCCAGCAACCGTGCCATTGATACCTTCGTTTGCCAGTAACAATGTGCCTTTAACACCCGACGCTTCCATCACACTGAGTAATGGTTTTTGGATGTTTTCAAACTCAGGAAGTGACACAAACTTATACATAGCACAGACAACAACTTTTGACATACAAACCTCTTATTACTGCTCGCTGAAGCTTAATCTTCAGTGCATTTAGTACTGCAGCGACAAAATGTGAGCCACTACGCAAAATTAAGCGCGGAGTCTACCTGAATCACATCAGAACAAACAGGTACAAAAAGTAAGGTTAATCGAATTTTTTACTTAATAAGTTGTCTTATTTTTTACGCTACCATTCGCGTAAAATCGAATATTGATTGTTATTTCACTTAAGTCAGTTAAAAATGGCCCCTAGTTTTTATTCAAATAATATTATTATGACCTTACCCACATTATATTCATTTCGACGCTGCCCTTACGCTATGCGCGCTAGGCTCGGTCTAGTTCTCGCAAAATCCCCTGTTAGCTTGCGTGAAATTGTATTAAAACATAAACCAGAGGCGATGCTTTTAGCGTCTCCTAAAGGCACAGTTCCAGTATTAATTTTACAAAATGGCGAAGTGATTGAAGAGAGCTTTGAGATCATGTGTTGGGCACTGGCGCAAAATGATCCCCACGATCTACTTCTAACAGCGACGAGCGACAAGCAAGAAGCGGCTAAAGCACTGATTGATTATAATGATCAGGTTTTTAAATCTTGGCTAGATAAATACAAATATGCCGACCGTCACCCCGAATACAATGAGCAGTATTATCGTGAGCAAGGTGAAGTGTTTATCGCCCAGCTGGAGAATCTGTTGAGCAAACACCCTCAGCTTTTACGGGCGACCCCCTGTATTGCAGACTACGCCATCTACCCTTTTATTAGGCAATTTGCTCATGTCGACAAAGCATGGTTCGAGCAATCCGCTTATAAAAATGTACAACTATGGCTAGCTAACCACCTTCAAAGTGATGAATTTATCACGGTTATGCAAAAATTCCCGACTTGGCTAGAGAGTGATCAATCATTTGTTTTTGGACAGTAAGTAATTGGTAAAAATAATAATGTAACTTCGTTATCAGGCATCTGTAGCAGAAAATACAGCTGGGATACTCATATCACAATCATAGGTATTATCACCATAAGTAACCCACCCATACTCCAATTAAAGCAACGGCGTCGTTTAGCTGAATTTAATTTATTTTTGATTGCCGCACCGAGTATGACCCAAGTGAAAGATGCTGGAAAACCGACGATGTTAAACACCAATAAACCCAATATCGCACTAGTCCAATAGGCTTCTCCGCTCACCGTAAAAGCAGTACAAAGAGTGATAATTGCCATCCAACTTTTCGGGTTAATCCATTGAAAAAGCGCAGCCTCTTTCATCGACATCGGTTTTCTGTCTGCAGCTTCATAATCTGCATCTACAGGCATGTTGACCACTCGATAGGCCAAATAGACAAGGTATAATACAGACGCAGCCTTTAACCCGCTATGCAGTACGGGCCAAGTTTGAAATAGCCCCCCAACCCCTAATAAAATCGCAATATGCAATAAAGTTTGCCCGACACGGATCCCAATAATATGTGGTAGCGTCTGCTTAACTCCAAAGTTAGCGCCTGATGTGGCAAGCAATATATTATTGGGGCCCGGCGTCATTGTCATCGTCGCGCAAAAAATTGCCGCAGATGCCATTAAAGCCAACATAGAATCCATTTAGTTTCTCCTACTCTCAACATTGTACGCATACAATAATTGACACAATCACAATATAAGGCGCATAGTAATCAATACAAAATAGAGATCAATGGTTTTATTGTCATGGGTACAATTTGGATTCCAACACTCGATAACTACAAAGGGCCTTTGTATGTTCGTCTTGCAGAGGCGGCTGAGGATGCGATAAAGGATGGTTTATTATTGCCCCTCAGTAAACTTCCGCCTCAGCGGCAACTAGCAGATAACGTTGGTGTTACCATAGGCACAGTAACGCGCGCCTATGCTCTGCTAGAGCAACGTGGTTATGTGTTTGCCAAAGTGGGCGCTGGCACATTTGTAAAAGGCCGAGAGTTTAAATCCAAGCCGCAAGCCGCCAATTTTGCAACCTGTGAACAGCCCTTAACTAACCAGACTACCATCATAAGTGATGCTCTTAGCCAGCTGGCTAAAGAGCCGCATACGATTGGTCAGCTAATGCAATACCACGCTGATCCGCTGCCGCAGCATCAACTCAAGTTCAGCCAATGGTTGCATAGACGTAATATCCCGCAAACTTGCGATCAAATAGTATTTACCCATGGCGCACAACAAGCCATATTTTCAGTACTAAATGGATTAATGAATGCGGGTGAAACCCTGTTATGTGAAGACAATTGCTACCCAGGAATAAAAGTCGCTGCGCAACAACTCTGTCTTAACATAGAGAAGGTATCGTTAACCCAAGATGGCTTAGCGCTCGATGAACTTGAACAGAAGATGATTCGCTACCAACCTAAGGTTATTTACCTTACGCCCAATAACCAAAATCCGACTTGCATTCAATACAGCTTGCAGCAACGGCAAACCATTATCGATCTCGCACGCCAATATGACGTCATTATTATTGAAGACGATGTGAACTACTGCTTGCCTAATGAATGGCACACGCCGATGTGGTGCTTAGACCAAGCCTCAGCGGAAAGTAGCCAGCAACAAAAGGTGATTTATCTATCAAGCTTATCAAAACTGTTTTGTGGTGGCTTACGCCAAGGCTTTCTGCTGTGCCCTTCCCCTTTGCTGGCTAAAATTAAGCAGGCACTTTACAGCCAATGTTGGATGGTGTCGCCACTCAATACCGAGCTTGCCTGCAGGATCATTGGCAATAAGTCATTTATGGGGGACAGAGAACTACAAATAGCCCACAGACAACGTCTGTGCATTGCTATGGGAGAGCGCTTGAACTTAAACCAAACATGGCGTGGGCTAAATGGCTGGCTACAACTTTCTCTACCGCTGAAATCTCATCATGTGGTCGCTGCACTTGCTGCAGAAGGAATATCAATTCGTGATGGTGACGATTTTGATGATCAACAGAATCATATTAGGTTAAGCATTGGCGGTACATGTGATGAAATCGAGTTTGAAAAGCAGCTGGCAGTGATTGAATCGACGATAGTAAAGCTAAGTCAAAGCAGCTACTCATTTGTTTGAAGCAGCCTCTAAGCATCGGGCTGTGTGCACCGCTCTTTGAGTCGTTGGAGAACAACAATAAAGATTGAACTGAATTGGTAACATTAGCTTATAAATCGAGCTATGACGACGTAGTATTTGATCGTTTCTAACGCATTTTTGGGCATAAACAACTTAGACTATTAGTTCTAGTTAACCTGACTTAGATTAGAAAAATAGCTTCATTTATGCAAAAAACCTAACTCTATTTGCTCTTTTTATTCGCTCTTTTATTTATGTCAATTTTAAGCACGAGATGCTAGTGGTTATTCATCACTGCAACATAAGCTAGTTTTTAAATTCGTGAGGAGCCATCAAGCTCTGCTCCCCTTTCTTTTATGTACGCGGCATATTTTACCCTAATAGACCTAGAGGCTTACAACACACACCATACCTTAAGCTGGCTCTACGATGGAGTTCATATACTTCACAACCTAACATAGGTTCAGTTCTATTGATAACTGCGCCAAAACGCTCCTGGTAGTCTTCATTGATTTGTTTTGCACTTATAAGCGGTACTTCAATACTGACATCTACACGACCTTTACGTATCAACGCAGGATCGAGACTTTCAAGATGGTTAGTGGTCATTATTACAAGGCAGTCTTCAAGAGGAATGACTCCATCTAGCGCGTTAAGTACGCCACCTAAGGTTAGCGGCGGATTATCTACGTTACTTTCTGCAGCACGTGATACCGTAGCCTTTACACAGTCACAGTCTTCTATTAACAACATGGCTCCAGGCGGTATCTTTCTAATCGCCTTATGAACAGTGACATCGTTTACAGTAGAAAGATTAAGTATGTATAGATCGCGACCATACTCAACGGCTAAGGCTCTAGCTATACCGGTCTTACCGGTACCCGTTCGTCCATGTAACAGTAAGGTTAGCTTACTTACAACCGATTTATCTCTACTTGCAAAGTTACCTACTTCACGAAGTAGCTCCTGCTTAAACCCTCCATCTAGCACTAATTCTCTAAAACCTGATGACTTCAATGTGCCATAGCGACACCATTCAGTGTCCTCGAAAATATTAACCTTTGGCTCAGTAGATATGTCTCCACGAACATCTTCTAAAAAACTATATAGTTTATCTCTCGACCACCATGGTACCGCTATAGTAATAGTATCGTACGGCATAGTGCTATCGACCTTGGACCGAGTTGCCAGCATGAAGCAACCATCGTATTTAAACACGTGCATGCCGTAACCAATAGATTTAACACTGATAAGACCGTCGTAACTCGCACGATAGTCAAAGTACACAGCCTCAGAGATAGAGCGTGAAAACAGCGGAACGGTAGTGTTACTTATCAGAAAGGACAGTTTATTGAATACCTCTGTACGCGCCTGCTGGCTGTCGTCTATAGTCAGCCGTATCGACAGCAGGCTACTGACCCAGCTTAACATCTTCGAGGGGATGCCTTTTAACATATAGCCCACTAGTCCACTTAACGTTAATGTCAATACTCCGACAATGACAGCTGTCAACAAAGGATCACCGTTGGTGAGTGTCTTTACTTGTAGTAATAACGCGTTCATTTACTTATCTCTCTTATAAATGCCTAATGGACGTCGTAGAGAATACTACCAACATAGTCGAGGGTACTACCAAGGTATCCTCAGTATGTGCGCTATAGCACGTGGTTAAAACGTATACTTCCGAGAACGGCACCTAGCCTAGTTTTGCATTGCAGGGGAACCGATGTTCTAGGCTCTCAGGTTCGAGTGACCGCTGCTAGAGGCTGTGCATCAAATAATAGGACGTTATAGAAGCCACCATAAAATACTGATTTAAAAGCGCTTTGATAAAGCAGAAACATGAGGGCTCGGCCATAGTCTTTCTCGTGCATCCATATATGGACTTCAAGGAATTTAGATATCTTGCCTATGCAGATGGCAAATAGAGGCGATAACGATTTTAAAAAAATAGTCAGAAGATCAACAACTTCATCTGGAGCCCTGAGGGATTAACTCTTATGAAATCAAGAGCGGACGCAAGCACTTTGCCCTTTACAAAAGAATGGGCGAAGCGCCACTAATTTTGTTCCGACTAAAAATAAAGGCGCCGCTTTATCAAGCTGCGCCTATGGGTAAAATCCGATGCCACAATGCCAATCACATCTGCTGGTCGACTCTGACGTAGCCTTTAAGATAAACCACTCTAACGTCATCATTGACGTTAAAAATCATCCCTTGATCTAAGTCTTGGATCACCATCACTTGTTCACCCGTGTCTAAGGTAATCATCATTTCAACTAACTTAAGCTCTTGATAATATGAGCTATCACCGTAGCGATTACCTATACCAGCACCTAGAAGCGCGCCCAAGACTGTCGCGACATCTTGGCCTGAACCACCGCCAAATTGATGCCCTACAACACCACCAATTAACGCCCCCCCAAATGTCTTCCAGCCAGTATTGCGATCTTCAACCAATTGCTTCTCGGTAATGTTTCTTACCGAAACCACTTGACCAAATTCAACTTTTTCAACTGCAACAGCCTGATTACGATCATAAGGCGCAGCGCTTAGTTGGGGTATACTAAATAATAAACTGATAACCGTAAAAACAATAAGATGAGGTTTCAACATATGCATTTTTCCGCTAACTTAAAGGTATGTACATTGCCTAATTTTACTCAATTGTGAACTCACTGTCCTATTTAAATCAAGATCAACAAGATTTTCCACCAGCAGAGCAAGCGCTAAGCGACCCTAATGGGCTACTCGCGGTTGGTGGCGATCTGCAACCTGAAAGGCTGCTAAATGCTTACTACAATGGGATTTTCCCTTGGTTTAATCAAGATGATCCCATTTTGTGGTGGTCTCCCGATCCGCGTGCGGTTTTTGTTCCCGGAAATTTAAAAATAAGCCGTAGCTTATTGAAACATTTAAAAAAACAAAAGTGGACCTATAGCATTAACAAACAGTTTTCCGCTGTCATTCAAGCTTGCGCAGCCCCAAGAGCTAAGCAAGATGAAACCTGGATTTCAGATGATATTCAGCAGGCTTATCTTAAGTTGCATCATCAAGGCCATGCTCACTCAATTGAAGTATGGGAAGAAGGCAGCCTCATTGGAGGCCTTTATGGGCTGGCTATTGGACAAGTTTTTTGCGGAGAATCGATGTTCCACCTTCGTACTAATGCCTCTAAAGCTGCTATGATCTTATTACAGCAACACCTAATACGGTGTGGCTTTAAACTCATTGATGCACAAGTAGTTAACCCACACTTGGACAGCTTGGGCGCAAAAGCAATAACACGAAAAGATTTTCTCGCGCTCCTTAAGCACCTAAGAGACGGCAACGTTAACCCGAACAGCTGGTTAACTGCAGAGGTACCGATTGAACTCTAACTCTAAATCTAGACCTGTCACGGTTGGAAAAACCAAAATCTTTCCTTGTAGCTACCTAGAGGAGCAACAAGAGCAACTCTTAGTATTGCAAGAGGATATCATTGATGCGGGATTATTTGAGCAGCTACTGGCGTTAGGTTTTCGTCGCAGCAGCAGTATGATCTATAAACCACAATGCCCTCACTGCAACGCATGTTTACCCATTAGACTTGAAATCGATGAATTCAAGTTATCAAAAAGACAAAAGCGCACCCTAAAAAATAATCAAGATTTAAGCTGGAAAATTGTCGATCATAAAACAGATGAGCAATATGCCTTATATGAGCGATATGTTAATACACGCCATTTAGACGGTCCAATGTACCCTGCCACACCAGAACAGTACGATAGTTTTGCCACCGCAAATTGGACTCAACCAGTGTTTATAGAGCTATCTATCGCTGACAAACTGATTGGTGTAGCAGTCACAGATGTGCTTCCGAACAGTTTATCTGCCATTTATAGCTATTTTGATCCAAATGAGCATAAACGATCTTTAGGAAGTCTGTTAATATTGCTGCAAACCAAGATAGCCAAAATGATGCAGAAACAATTTTTATATTTAGGCTATCAAATTGATGATTCTAGAAAGATGAATTACAAACGAGACTACCGTCCCCACCAAATTCTCACGCGTTCTGGCTGGGTTACAGAGATTAAGATCAAAAACATAAACATTTAAGCAATAACGGCTCTACAGCTGTGGTTCACTCAACCTTTTCTTTACAGTGACGTGAATTTACGGCATGATATGCCCGTTTTTAATATTTGAAGGCTAACAGGATAACTGATTAATGGCGAAAGAAGACAACATTGAAATGCAAGGCACAATCCTTGAAACCTTGCCAAATACAATGTTTCGTGTAGAACTTGAAAATGGTCATGTCGTAACGGCACACATTTCAGGAAAAATGCGTAAAAACTATATCCGTATTCTTACGGGTGACAAGGTAACGGTTCAGCTGACCCCTTACGATTTGAGCAAAGGACGCATCGTCTTCCGTTCACGCTAAGTTATTATTAGCCTATAACGTATCGAAAAAAAAGCCGGCTTATGCCGGCTTTTTATTATCTGCAATTCGGTGATGTTTGATAACGATGCTAAGCATCGCTATCAATCAACAAAGAATGGAGCCAAATGATGACTCCACTCAACGGCATTTAATGCATGGCTTTTTGCTGTGACTCAACTTTAATCACAATCTCATCGCCTTTCACATCAACATGGGCAACACCGCCTTTTTCAAGGTCACCAAATAGAATCGCATCTGCAAGTGGACGTTTGATTAAATCCGTCACTACGCGCGCCATTGGCCTTGCCCCCATAGACTTGTCGTAACCTTTCGCCGCTAATAGGGTTCTCGCTTCATCACTGACATGGAGCATCACTGACTTGTCGTCTAGCTGAGCTTGTAACTCGACTAAGAACTTATCAACTACCTTAGCAATAACGGTCATATCAAGGTGGTTAAACCAGATAATGGAATCCAAACGGTTACGGAATTCAGGTGAGAACACCTTGTTGATTTCCGATAACGCATCTTGAGTATGATCTTGTTGCTTAAAACCTATCGATTTACGAACCGTTTCCTGTACACCAGCATTGGTGGTCATCACGACAGTGACATGTCTAAAATCGGCTTTACGGCCGTTATTATCTGTCAACGTACCGTGATCCATCACTTGCAGCAGCAGATTATAGACGTCGGGATGGGCTTTTTCTATTTCATCGAGCAATACCACACAGTGTGGGTTCTTAATCACTGCATCGGTTAATAAGCCACCTTGGTCATAACCGACATACCCAGGAGGAGCACCAATCAGGCGTGACACCGTATGGCTTTCCATATATTCAGACATATCAAATCTAACAAGACTAAGGCCAAGGCATTTAGCCAGCTGACTCGTCACCTCCGTTTTACCGACGCCGGTAGGACCGGCAAACAAGAAGCTACCGACAGGTTTATTCTCACCGCCGAGTCCACTACGAGATAGACGAATAGCGGCACTAAGCCCCTCAATCGCGATGTCTTGCCCAAATACGACCATCTTAAGGTTACGCTCAAGGTTCTTGAGCATATCCTTATCAGAACTCGATACCGACTTCTCAGGTATACGCGCCATTTTTGCGATGATGGTTTCGATTTCACTTTGACCGATGGTTTTTTTACGCTTATTGGCAGGCAACATCGCCATTCGAGCGCCCGCTTCATCGATCACATCAATCGCTTTGTCAGGTAAATGTCTATCGTTAATGTGCTTATCAGACAGCTTTGCAGCAACACTCAACGCCGCCTGCGTGTAGCGCACATTATGATATTCTTCATATTTCGACTTCAGTCCTTGAAGGATTTTGGTCGTCTCAGCAACAGAGGGCTCATTGATATCCACTTTTTGGAAGCGACGTGCCAATGCACGGTCCTTCTCAAAAATACTTTGGTACTCTTGGAACGTTGTGGAGCCCATACATCTTAAATTACCACTTGAAAGCAGCGGTTTAAGTAAGTTGGAGGCATCCATCACGCCGCCAGATGCGGAGCCTGCACCGATAATAGTATGGATTTCGTCGATAAATAAAATCGCATGTTTATCATTTGCAAGCTCTTTGAGCAAACCTTTAAAGCGTTTCTCAAAATCGCCACGATACTTAGTCCCCGCAAGCAATGCTCCTAAATCAAGCGAGTAAACCGTTGCCTTACTCATGACTTCAGGCACTTCATCCTTGACGATACGGTACGCTAGCCCTTCTGCAATTGCCGTTTTACCGACACCGGCTTCCCCCACTAACAAGGGGTTATTCTTACGGCGGCGACACAAGGTCTGAATTGAACGTTCAATCTCTTCGCTGCGACCAATCAATGGGTCGATTTCACCTTTTTTAGCTAACTCATTCAAGTTAGAGGTAAATTGCGACAAGATGCTGCGCTCTTCTTCCGTCTCAGTTTGATCTTCAATGCGATTGGGTTCGGCATCGGTATCAACATCATTTTTTGACGAACCGTGTGAAATGAAATTGACCACATCTAGACGAGTCACATCGCCTGAGCGCAATAGATAAACAGCTTGAGATTCTTGTTCGCTAAAGATAGCCACTAACACATTTGCGCCAGTAACTTCGTTACGCCCAGATGATTGGACATGAAAAACGGCTCGTTGTAAAACGCGCTGAAAACCGAGCGTGGGCTGAGTTTCTTTCTCTTCTTCAGGATCGGAAATGATAGGCGTAGTTTGTTGAATAAAACTCGAGACTTCGCCTCGGAGTTTATCGAGGTTTGCTCCGCAAGCAACTAACGCCTCTTGTGCGGCCGGATTATCGATTAACGCCAACAATAGATGCTCAACCGTCATATATTCATGACGTGCATCTCTGGCTTGCTGAAAAGCCAGGTTTAAGGTGACTTCAAGATCTTTATTTAGCATAAGCACCCCCAAAAATTAAAAACAGATTCAACCAAATTAGGCCTCCTCTAAAGAACACAGTAACGGATGTTCGTTTTGTCTTGCAAACTGATTTACCTGAGCAACCTTAGTTTCTGCAATACCAAAAGGGAAAACACCACAAATCCCCTTTCCTTGATGATGAATGGCAAGCATTATTTCAGTGGCTTGTGCTTCATCCTTTCTAAAAAATAGCTGTAAAATCTCAATAACGAAGTCCATTGGAGTGTAATCATCGTTATTCAATATAACTTTATACATAGAAGGTTGTTTTAGTTCTGATTCAACACTCTCTTCTACGTGTTCTACGTTTTCTGTTCTACTCATGTTTCAATACTAGCCTCTAGTCTTGGCTTGTTCCAATTGATTATCGAACTCAATCTATTTAATACCACAAATCATACCAATTGCATTAAGTATTTGACCAATCCAGAGAGCCTCAGACTTTTCAATTCAAGGCACATTGGTGAAAAAGGGTTATTCCCTGTTAAAGCACTGCAAAGCAGAAGTGGAAAATCTGAGGCGCTCACTTAGTGCGGGTTTCAAAGCCCTTTAAGCTTCGTTGTGGGCTTTAGATATAGAATAACTATTAGCTTCAATCCCCCATCTCGCCTACAGGGCTTTGAATTCCCGCTGAATGGTCAAACTTTTAATGCAATTGGTATCATACCAAATAGTATGTGCTACTTTGTTTGTAAAAATGTTACCTACTTGTTAATTTTATCTTGACAAGCAACTTTTCTGCTTTCATTCTGTTCAGTACGCGAGGATTTTCCTCGCTGATATGTTTGACTATCTTACTGGGAAGTGAACAACAGAAGGAAGTGGAAGTATGGCAAGCGGAACTGTTAAATGGTTCAACAACGCCAAAGGATTCGGGTTTATTTGCCCTGATGCTGGCGGTGAAGACGTTTTTGCGCACTATTCTACCATCGAAATGGAAGGCTATCGAACTCTAAAAGCAGGCCAACCCGTCAGTTTCGAAGTGGAAGCAGGACCAAAAGGTATGCACGCGTCAGCAATATCAACAGCTAACTAAATTAGATGTGTTTGAAATAAAAAAAGCAGAGTAGTGATCTACTCTGCTTTTTATTGCTTATTAAAAAAGGCCTGTGCAATACAGGCCTGAATATTTTAGCCGTTAACAAGTGCGTTTAGCGTCGCACTTGGGCGCATAGCGTTAGCCGCTTTCACAGCATCTAAACGATAATAACCGCCTAAATCTACTGCTGGGCCTTGCACACTATTTAGCTCAGTAACAATCTTTTCTTCATTACTCGCCAAGTCTTCAGCAAACTGCGCAAACTGTGTTTGTAGCTCGCTATCTTGTGTTTGCGCCGTTAACGCTTGTGCCCAATACATCGCTAGGTAGAAATGGCTACCCCGATTATCAAGCTCACCTACACGACGTGACGGTGACTTATTGGTATCAAGGAACTGACCAATGGCCAAGTCTAGCGTATCAGCTAATACTTGTGCTTTTGCGTTGTTGGTTGTCTGGCTTAGATGCTCTAATGATGCACCTAACGCTAAAAACTCACCTAATGAATCCCAACGAAGATGACCTTCTTTCTCAACTTGTTGAACATGCTTAGGCGCACTGCCACCCGCACCCGTTTCAAACAAGCCGCCACCGTTCATAAGTGGCACGATTGAAAGCATTTTAGCACTGGTACCCAGTTCTAAAATAGGAAATAAATCAGTGAGATAATCACGCAGCACGTTACCCGTTACTGAGATAGTATCTTTACCCGCTTTTACACGTTCAAGCGTATAGCGTGTCGCGTCAACCGGAGACATGATGTGCAGTTCAAGACCATTGGTATCATGATCTTTTAGATACAGCTCAACCTTTTTAATGATTTCAGCATCATGCGCTCGATCAGCATCTAACCAAAATATTGCAGGAGTCGCTGACAAGCGTGAACGATTAACCGCAAGCTTTACCCAATCACGAATTGGCGCATCTTTAACTTGGCACATTCTGAAAATATCACCGGCTTCAACCTTGTGTGACATTAGCACTACGCCACTTTGGTCAACGACATTAACGCTACCCGCCGCTGCAATTTCAAATGTTTTGTCGTGGCTACCGTACTCTTCTGCTTTTTGGGCCATAAGGCCAACGTTTGGCACGCTTCCCATAGTGCTAGGGTTAAATGCGCCATGCTTGATGCAGAAATCAATGGTTTCTTGATAAACGCCAGCGTAACAACGATCTGGGATCATTGCTTTCATGTCTTTTAGCTGACCATCTGGACCCCACATCTTACCTGAAGTACGAATAGCGGCAGGCATAGAGGCATCAATAATGACGTCACTTGGAACGTGTAAGTTAGTAATGCCTTTGTCAGAGTCAACCATCGCCAGTTCAGCACTGCATGCGTATACTGCTGCGATATCCGCCTCAATAGCCGCTCTTTGATCTGCAGGTAAAGTGGCAATTTTGGCGTAAACATCACCCACACCATTGTTAACATCAACGCCAAGTTCTTCAAATAACTTGCCGTGCTTCGCAAATACATCTTTGTAGTAAACTTTAACCGCATGACCAAAAAGAATCGGATCCGATACTTTCATCATGGTCGCTTTTAAATGCAGTGATAATAAAACATCCTGCTGTTTAGCTTTTTCTGATTCACGCTCGTAAAAACTCACTAAAGCTGCTTTGCTCATGACAGCAGAATCAATCACTTCATCGGCTTTCAATGCGATAGCACTACGCAATACTTGTTCAGACCCATCGGTTTTGTTCAATACAATTGAAACACTACCCGCTGTTGCAACAGTGACCGATTTTTCACTGCCATAAAAATCACCTTCACTCATATGAGCAACGTGAGACTTAGAGTCTGTAGACCATTTCCCCATTGAATGTGGATTTTTTTGAGCAAACTTCTTTACCGAACCGGGTGCACGGCGATCTGAGTTTCCTTCGCGCAATACAGGGTTTACCGCGCTGCCTTTAATTCTGTCGTAACGCGCTTGGATATCTTTTTCAATATCGCTTGCGGGCTCATCAGGATAGCTAGGAATGTCATAGCCTTTATTCTGCAGTTCTAAAATACAGGCTTTAAGCTGCGGCACGGATGCGCTGACATTTGGCAGCTTGATGATGTTAGCTGCTGGTGATTTAGCCAGCTCGCCAAGTTCAGCAAGCGCATCACTGATTTTTTGCTCAGCGGTTAAGTTTTCAGGGAAAACAGAGATGATCCGGCCAGACAGTGAAATATCACGAGTCTCGACGTTAACACCTGCACTTTGAGTGAACTTCTGAATAATAGGTAACAAAGAAAGAGTGGCGAGTGCTGGAGCTTCGTCAGTTTCGGTATAGATGATCGTTGATGATTTATCGTTCATTTTTTGTCCTACATTATTTTAAATTTAAGATTTTTATAATAATTATGTCTATCTTTATGATTAAAAGGTAAAAAATTCAGTCACTTTCGATACTTATCGTCACTCACGCTGTGCGATAATTTTTTATATTGTTTGCCGCTACGTTCTCAATTGAGATCGCATAAACACGCGATTTTAGTTGCGGATCACACTTTTATGGCCGACATCATAAAACATTCCGAGCAAGATTCAAATTCCACTAATGGCCAATGAGCAGTACAATGTAATAATTAGCCCCTTTTTAAAAGTTAATTCGCGTGACTCAGCCATTTTCAAAGAAAAAAATACAACATAATAAATTCACCAAACCAAATGGCTTCTCTGCAACATCGGCAAACAAGCCCTACCGCCAATCACGACCAAGCGCTAAACCTAAAGAGGTGCAAGACCCTATCATCGTATTGTTCAACAAACCATTTGATGTACTTTGTCAATTTACAGATGAACAGGGCCGTAAAACCTTAAAAGACTATATTCCTATTCAAGATGTTTATGCCGCGGGCAGATTAGACCGAGACAGTGAAGGCCTTTTATTACTGACTAATGATGGTAAGTTACAAGCTCAAATTACTGAACCTAAAAAGAAAACCTTTAAAACATATTGGGTTCAAGTCGAAGGCGCCCCCACCGAAGTCGATCTCGATAAACTCCGCCAAGGGGTCGAACTTAAAGACGGTCTAACCTTACCAGCAAAAATTAATATCATGGAAAACCCAACAATATGGCCGCGCACGCCCGCTATACGCGAGCGTGCCAACATTCCAACGACGTGGTTAACCATTGAGATTTGTGAGGGCAGAAATCGTCAGGTGAGAAGAATGACCGCTAATATCGGTTTTCCTACCTTAAGATTAATCCGCTATAAAATAGGCCAATGGAGTCTAGATGATCTACCCAATGGCCAGTACCGCCAATTGGATATGAGGTCTAAAAGTGTCTGAACGGTATAAACCAAACACCACGGTAGCCTGCGTCATTGCCTCTAACGATCGTTACTTATTGGTTGAAGAGCTGATTGATGGTGAAATTAGATATAATCAGCCAGCTGGCCACCTTGAGGCAAATGAATCGATTGTCGCTGCGTGTATTCGCGAAGTTCAAGAGGAAACAGGGCTCGATATCGAACCCGAGGGACTCGTGGCAATATATCAATATACCGCAACTGAGCAACTTGCATTTGTGCGTTATACCTTTTATTTAACGCTTAAAAAATGCTTGATTTCTACGCCTTTAGATCCTGCCATACAGACCACTAAATGGCTTACATTTACTGAAATAGTTGCGCTTAAATCTAAGCTACGAAGCCCGCTAGTGCTTAAATGCATTGAAGATTATCAAAACAATAAGCGCTATCCTCTCGAAATACTAAATGATCAATTGCTTTGATAGCTCAGTCTCCCAATGCATGGTAGAATATGCCCCCGCAGAAAGCGGCTGATGTTAGGCTCCCTTGTAATTAGATTTTTTACCCATATATTTAGCTAATATATGGCTGCGACACTCGTTAAACACAAAGGTTTTTAGGATTTATGACATCAATCGAACCCACTCATCTAGGTAAAAAAGTCATCGTCGGCATGTCCGGTGGTGTTGACTCCTCTGTTTCTGCTTACTTACTAATGAAGCAAGGCTATCAAGTCGAAGGCCTGTTCATGAAGAACTGGGAAGAAGATGACACGGATGAATATTGTGCGGCGGCTGATGATCTAAAAGATGCACAGGCTGTCTGTGACAAGCTAGGTATTAAATTACATACCGTCAACTTTGCCTCAGAATACTGGGACAACGTGTTTGAGTATTTCCTTGCAGAATACAAAGCGGGTCGTACGCCTAATCCAGATATCATGTGTAATAAAGAGATTAAGTTTAAAGCTTTTCTTGAGTTTGCAGATGAAATACTCGATGCAGACTACATTGCAATGGGCCACTACGTGCGCCGCCGTGACATTGATGGTATCCCCCAAATGCTACGCGGTGTTGATGGCAATAAAGATCAAAGTTACTTCTTATATACTCTCAGCCACGAGCAAGTTGCACGTTCACTATTCCCTGTGGGTGAGTTAGACAAAAGCGAAGTCCGTGAGATAGCCAAAGAGATGGGACTCATCACCCACGATAAAAAAGACAGCACCGGCATCTGCTTTATTGGTGAACGCAAGTTTACTGATTTTTTAGCCACTTTTTTACCGGCGCAACCTGGTGATATTGAAACCAGCGAAGGCGAAGTCATTGGTACGCACCAAGGTTTGATGTATCACACCTTAGGCCAACGCAAAGGCCTAGGCATTGGTGGCCTTAAAAACAGTAATGATGACCCTTGGTATGTTGTTGAAAAAGATCTAGTGCGTAATGTATTAGTTGTCGGCCAAGGTGGTCACCATCCCCGCTTGATGTCTAATGGCTTAATCGCTAATCAACTGCACTGGGTTGATAGAAAAGGGCCAGAAAATGGCGCCAAAATCACTCTAAAAACCCGTTATCGCCAACAGGATGTACCCTGTACTGTGACTTATGACAGTGCAGATCAAATTCGCGTTATCTTTAATGAGCCAGTCGCCGCAGTTACACCAGGCCAATCAGCTGTGTTTTATGATGGTGAAATCTGCCTTGGCGGCGGAATAATCGACGTACTAATAAGAGATTAATCCATGAGCGACCAGCTGTTTGAACGCACCATGGCTTTTGCTGGCATATTGCAAGCCGTAGCCCAAGTACAATACATCGCAAGAAATGGCGACTCCGATAAAGAAGCGCTAGCGGCAAGTTTAAATTCAGTGTTAGTGACTAACCCTGAATCGACAGCCGATGTTTACGCTGACCAAGAAGCGTTAAAGAAAGGCTATGAAATGATTGTTGCCCAGCTGGGTGACAGTAAGCAAAAAGATGTTGAAGTTACCCGCTACCTGGTGGGTATTCTGGCACTGGAGCGCAAACTAACGCGCTCAGCCAATGCAATGGGAATGTTGTCTGAGCGGATAAGTCAAATACACCGCCAACTTGGACACTTCGACATTACCGATGAGCAAGTTATTGCTAATTTCGCCGGCATTTACAGTGATATAGTTAGCGAACTCGGCCCAAAACTGCAGATTTCGGGTAATCCTGAGTTTCTCAAACGCACCCAAACTCAGCAAAAAATTCGCGCCCTGCTACTGTCTGCCATGCGCAGCGCAGTGTTATGGCGACAATTAGGAGGCAAGCGTAGGCATCTTGTCTTCGCAAGAAAAACAATAGTCGATACAGCTATGAAAAGCCTCACCCTATAATTTAAGACAAGTTCATCAAGGAGCTTCTAATGGAACTTTCCGCACTAACGGCTATCTCTCCGGTAGACGGTCGTTATGGTAGTAAAACCACCTCATTAAGAGGGATTTTCAGCGAGTTCGGCCTGACCAAATATCGCGTTCAAGTCGAAATTAACTGGCTAAAGCTGCTATCTAGCAGCCCAGAGATTGAAGAAGTTCCCCCTTTTAGTGAAGCAGCACTTGCTTTACTTGATCAGATTAAAGATAACTTTAGCGAAGCAGATGCCCAGCGCGTAAAAGATATTGAAGCAACCACTAACCACGATGTTAAAGCCGTTGAATACTTCATTAAAGAACGTATCGCGGATAATGCTGAACTTGTCGCTATTGACGAGTTTGTTCATTTTGCTTGTACGTCTGAAGATATCAATAACCTTTCTCATGCATTAATGCTAACGGAAGCGCGTGATCAAGTAGTTATGCCCGATTGCCAGAAAATTATTGATGCGATTAAAGCATTAGCAAGAGAGCACAAGACGGTACCGCTGATGTCGCGTACACACGGTCAACCAGCTTCGCCTTCTACCTTAGGTAAAGAGATGGCTAACGTTGTTGTGCGTCTTGAACGTCAGCTTAAACAAGTTGCAAACGTTGAAATCATGGGCAAACTCAATGGTGCTGTAGGTAACTACAATGCTCACATATCTGCTTACCCAGAAGTTGATTGGCATGCCCTTTCACAACGTTTCGTGACAAGTCTTGGCATCAACTGGAACCCGTACACGACTCAAATTGAGCCACACGATTACATTGCTGAGCTATTTGACGCGTTAGCACGATTTAACACCATTCTTATCGATTTCGATCGTGATATTTGGGGCTATATCGCCTTAGGTCACTTTAAGCAGCGTACCATTGCCGGTGAAATTGGTTCTTCAACCATGCCGCATAAAGTTAACCCAATTGATTTCGAGAACTCTGAAGGTAACTTAGGGATTGCAAATGCGTTAATGCAACACTTAGCGGCTAAGCTCCCGATATCTCGCTGGCAACGTGACTTAACTGACTCTACTGTTTTACGTAACTTAGGGGTGGGTATCGCTCACTCGCTTATCGCTTATCAATCGACATTGAAAGGGATCAGCAAGCTACAAGTTAACGAAGAGCAACTTCGCAAAGAACTTGATGGCAACTGGGAAGTACTTGCAGAACCAGTACAAACAGTGATGCGTCGTTATGGCATCGAAAAGCCATATGAAAAGCTAAAAGAACTCACTCGTGGTAAGCGCATTGACGGTCAGCAACTTGCTGTCTTTATCGATGGTCTTGAGCTACCAGATGAAGTGAAAATTGAACTTAAGAAGATGACACCCGCCAATTATATTGGCCGTGCTGAAACTTTTGTTGATGAGCTTAAGTAAACGAACAACACCCTTGGTAGCTTAACTGACTACTAATGGTTCAAATAAGGCGGTAAGCTTAGGCTTATCGCCTTTATTTTTATCCTTTTTATGAGTGCTGCCAAAACATGTACAGTCTTAACTTAGACACCAATGCTTTTCTTACCGACTATTGGCAAAAAAAGCCGTTACTTATCAAAAATGCCTTTCCTAACTTTGAAGAGATCATCAGCCCAGATGAACTTGCAGGCTTAGCCTGTGAGGAAGAAGTCTCTTCTCGCGTTGTAGTGACAAAAGACAACGATTGGCAGATCTGCCAAGGACCTTTTGAAGATTATGATAAGTTTGGCAGCAGCCATTGGCAATTGCTGGTACAAGCGTTAAATCATTGGCATCCTGATTCTGCTCACTTTATTGATGCCTTCCGCTTTATTCCAGACTGGCGCTTCGATGATTTAATGGCCTCTTTTGCAACGCCTGGCGGCGGCGTGGGTGCGCACATTGATAACTACGATGTGTTTATTATCCAAGGTGAAGGTGAGCGTCACTGGACTGTGGGTGAAAAAGGCCAGTATGCGCCGAAAAATAATGATCCAACCACGCCATTAATTGAAGGGTTCACTCCCATCATTGATGTGGTTCTGGAAAAAGGCGACATGCTTTACATTCCCCCAGGTTATCCGCACCAAGGCCAAACCTTAACCACGGCGATGAGCTACTCAATAGGCTATAGAGCCCCAAGCCAACAAGAGCTATTCAGTTCATTAGCTGACGCACTCATTGATACCAATACCGGCCTAAAGCGCTTTACATCAACATCTGAACCGACCATTGCTAGCCAAGTGAGCATCAGCCACCAGCAAGATATGATGGCACTGATAAGCGAACTGGCCAGTTCACCAGAAAGTTATCAAATGATGTTGGGTAACATGCTGAGTCAGAACCGATTTGAATTGGATTTATGTGAGCCTGAGGACCCTTACACAGCCGAGATGCTGATGGACGATATTGATCAAGGCGCGCAGTTATACCGTATTGGTGGCTTAAAATTGTTGCAGCTAGAAAATGACACGATATCTCGAGTATTTATTAACGGTGAAGCCTTTGTGCATTCAACAGACATCACAGCCGAGGTCACGGTTTTAGCTAATAGCTTCAGTTTTGATACTGAGAAAACTCAACAGCTGATACAAAACAGCGCAACTCAAGATTTGATTTTGATACTGCTTAATCGTGGCTACTTTTACTTAGGCTAATACCAAAAAACAAATATTCTTATTTAAACAGGCCGCTTCAACGCGGTCTTTTTTGTCCGGCAACTCCAAGATTAAACAACACGATTTGAAGACACAATAATGCCGTTATCGATAATGGTCATGATTGGGTAGTGAACTGCAGTCTTGGATATACAAAAGTGGGCTATGTGCTAAAAATATTGAATTAGAAAAGTCGCACAAAATAAAACGCCTGAATAATATAATTTATTCAGGCGCTTACATCACTAACTTAATGGAAATAGATTAAGCAGCAGGACCCCAGATCTTATCATCGGCCTGCATTTTATACAGTCCTTCAGCTCGTGAGATAAGTAAGTTTGCAAACTTAGCTTGCGCAGGATCGTTGACCAAACTTGAGCGCTGAATATTCTCTGCTTTCATTTGCCACATCATAGAAAAATGACGAACCGCATCTCTAGCAGTAGCAGCAACGTTGACATCAACGTAGTCTGAAGGCAGGTCACCGGACATCACCCAAAATGTCTGCTTAGAGGGTTTTTTAGAGTCCATTTTCCAAATAGCAACAAATGGCGCTAAATAGCGGCTTTCATCAGCATGGACCTTATTTGGCAAAACCCCTTTTTCAGCGAGAAACTTGTTTGCCTTTTGAAATTGAGTTCTGATCCACTCTTGTCTTAATGCTTCTTGGTCTTGAGCTTGATCGACTTCTTGTTCAGCCATCTCTTCCTTCCTTTCTTATTTTTCTTTTGAGTCCCTAAAAACAGCAGTTCTCTAATAATTTACACACTTAACTAGCATCAATAACACTCATAGCCTTACGTTAACGTAAGGTGGAAAGCAGGATTGCCACACAGATCACAAATAATCCTAATCTTTACTTTGTTGAGAGTATCGCTAAATGCTATCGTTCTGCAATAAATATAACAAACAGATCGCACTGTAATCTAGCAGTAGCGGCATTATTGATGCTCATAGCGGAGATCAACAAGTGGCAGTATTCAATCACATCTCTTTTGACGACCATGAACAAGTAGTTTTTTGTCAGGATAAAGAAAGCGGCCTCAAAGCCATTATTGCAATTCATAACACAAACTTAGGCCCTGCTGTTGGTGGCTGTAGAATGTGGAACTATGAATCTGACGATGAAGCGATAACTGACGTACTGCGTCTTTCTCGTGGAATGACCTATAAAAATGCATTAGCTGGCCTCACCATGGGCGGTGGTAAGTCAGTTATTATTGCCGATCCAAAAATCAAAGATCGTGAAGCGCTCTTTAGAGCTTTCGGCCGTTGTATCGATACCCTAGGTGGAAAGTACTATTCTGCTGAAGATGTTGGTGTATCAACAACCGATATTATGATTGCACATCAAGAAACCCCTTATATGGCAGGTTTAGAAGGTAAGAGTGGCGATCCTTCGCCATATACCGCACTTGGTACTTTCTTGGGCATTAAAGCTGCTGTAAAGCATCAGCGTGGCATAGACAGCCTTAAGGGACTTAAGATATCTGTTCAAGGCGTCGGACATGTTGGTTACTACCTGTGTCGCCACCTTCACGAAGCAGGCGCAGAGCTCATCGTTACCGATATCAATCAAGAGTCGTTAGACAAAGTGGCCACTGAATTTGGTGCCACCGTTGTAGCACCTCAAGATATCTATCATCAAGATGTGGATGTCTATGCCCCTTGTGCACTCGGTGCAACAATCAACGACATCACTATTCCTATGTTAAAGGCGACTATTGTTGCTGGTTGTGCCAATAACCAGCTAGCTGAAGTTCGTCATGGTGAGTTGTTAAAGGAGCAAAATATCCTTTATGCTCCGGATTACGTTATTAATGCAGGCGGTATTATCAATGTCTCTTTTGAAAAAGACTATGATGCAACCGCAGCAACAGCCAAAGTAGAAGAGATCTACAACACGCTACTGACTATTTTCAAACAGTCAGACGAGCAAAACCGTACAACCGGTGATGTTGCTGATGAAATGGCGCGCAAAATCATTAATGCCGCTAAGTAAAACCTAGCACCTTGAAAAAACCAAGCATTTGCTTGGTTTTTTTTTGACTATTATCTGCATAGTTCCATATACATAGCGATTGTTCATAAAATTTTCATTTTATCAAACTGGCAAAGGTCATATTCCTCTGCTTGAATTAAAGGCCCTAGGGAAATTGAGGGTCGTAAAATGGTGTGTTTTAAGTATGATCTCAACCAAGAAAACATTGAACTACAAGCCAGTAATTGGTGCGGTTTAGAACAAGCATATGTGAATGGAAAACGCGTATCGAGAAAACTAAACTTTGGCTATCAGAGCGAGCATAATGTGATGCTTAAAGATGGTAAACCTGCGAAGTTACATCTCTGTCTCGACCCAATGACTGAGCAAATTATCTGTCGTATTTATAAACAGAACAACCTAGTGGCGAGCCTAAAGCAGGGCAAAAAAGAGCTGTATAGAAGCCGCTTAATGATCCAACAAGGCATCCTTGCTGTTGGCTTACTCGCAGTATTAGTGCTTACAATGAGTTAGTTTTTATATCAACATAATTGAATATCGTTCGATGTGACGCAAACTAACTGACTTGCTTGATAATTACCACTTCCTGCTGTCACGGTTGTAATCGATAACTTTTGACTATCCGTGCCATTCTCAATCAGTATCGCTTTAACGATTGTTCCGTCGCGAACAAAATTAACCGCAGCAATAAAGTCACCCACATACAGATCTCTATACAATTTAACACTGATACTGCCAATAGAACGAGGTTCTAGGCGCCCTTCTTCAACCACCAAAGTAGAACCATTAGCCAGAGTAATCGATTGGATAAACCCTTCAGCAGGACGAGTTTGTTCAACTGTCTCTATCGTCGGTTGCTTCTTTTTTGATTTATTGATATTGACCGAGCAAGACGTTAAACCGGCAATAACGGCAATAATTAGCAGCGTTCGATTCATAAAAACTCCATTTTAAACGTGTACCCTTTAGAAAGTATGGTGGTGATTATTAATCATTGATTGTCGCATCAGGATATCAACAATATTTAGCCGTAACATTAATCGGTAAAACGATTGATTTTATTGATCAGAGCTAAAAATATAGTACGTTCATCAAGGCTTAGGTTATCAAGAAAGGTTTCATTCACTCGCTCAGCTTCACGAATCAGATCTTGCTCTAAAGCTTTACCGTTATTAGTCAAATAGATATTGAAGGCTCGGCGATTGTCGACATCTTGCTGGCGGGTGATTAACTGCTGTAGTTGCAGCTGATCGAGTAATCTGGTCATGGTGTAATTAGCCACATCACAACGTTTGGAAAGCTCAGTTTGTGTCACGCCCTCTTCCTGCCAAAGTGAAAACAGCACTGGCCAGAGTTTTATGTCCAGATCATAGCGTTTAAGCTTTTGATCTAATGCATTTTGTAGGTCTACATTCAGATGAGAGACCAAGTAACCTAAGCTTTCAAATCGATTCAATCAGCACCTCCACTGCTATATAGCGCTTCATTCAATCTTATCACTTACGCTAAAAGAAACTAGCCTTCGGGTTAGCTAATTATCAAAATTCAATCAAACAGCTTATAAATCATTAGCTTGAAATAGCACATTTAGCTTAAGGGGCTGTCAGGCTATAAACTCATTAATAAAACGATAAAAACAGGCTCGATTAAGTCGTGCAATCACTCCCCTTTCTACCCTTGTTATTATTTTATCGTCACTCACAATAAACCCTTCAAACGCTGAAATGTGGTGACGGGTATTAATACTCGATACCAGCTCATATCCGCCCTTGCCATCAGCATCATAATCAACAATGATTAATGCTTGATTGACCACCTCGACTTTTAGCTTTTCCACTGGCGTGATGAGAAAGTACTCATCATCAATTCTATTTAAAATACTGGCAAAAAGCTTACTAAACTTAAGCGGTAGCAGCCCTCCCTGATAGAACCAGTCACCGTTATCAGTGATCTCGAAAATCGCTGTATCAGTGCACAAAGGGACACTTGGTGTCAAAGATGCTATTGCATCGGTCAAGTTTGATTCCTTTGATGTCATAGCCACCCCTGCTTCTGTCCACTTTATTCAGTCTACTCTATACCCAAGCCACTTGGGTATAGAGATACCGACTTCGCCTAATATAAAAAAACTAGCCATTAGCTAGTTTTTTTAAGATGGGTACCGTTACAGTAACGTTAGCAATGCTTCTATCGGATGCTTTGGTTTATAACCGCTAAAACGTTTCACCTGACTTCGACAAGAGTAACCTGAAACCAATACTTGAGACTGCGGCAGCTTCGATAACGTTTGCTCCCAAGACATACCGTACAGCGCTTTAGAGCGCTCAAGATTTTCAGCTTCATGGCCATATGTTCCTGCCATACCACAGCACCCTAGATTCACCGTATTAAGCTTGGCACCAAAATGCTCGAAAATCCCTTTCCACTCATTTGCGGTATTGGGCTTGGTGGTTGATTCTGTGCAGTGACTAAACCAAGTGAATTCAGGTTTACTGCGCTCTGAACCGTCACAGGCAGGCTCACTTTCCTGCTGCTTAGGTTCAGCTTTGAGGACATCCAATAACCATTCATTCGCAAGTTGGACATGGAAGTCCCCTCTGGCGCCACCGAGTACTTCTGCATATTCGTCTCGATAACAAAGTACTAACGCAGGATCGATGCCCACCATCGGCATATTAAGCTGAGCCACCTCATTTAAGAAATCAGCAGTCGACTTAGCCGTCCGAGCAAACTTATCTAAGAAGCCCTTAATATGAATAGGCTTACCATTAGGTTTAAACGGCAGTAATACGGGCTTGAGGCCTAATTTATGAATTAGCTGGATGAAATGCAGCACAGTTCCCGCTTCATAAAAACTATTAAAAGGGTCTTGTACTACTAATACGTATTCACTGCGCTGCGAGACTGGAATTTGTTGCAGAGCAGCTAAATCATAGCCTCTGCTAGCGTGTCCTTCTAAACGTTGCTTTAACGTCGGAACTGATAAGGCTGGTGCATCAACATAACCGAGAGACTTCTTTATGACCCATTTGCTTAAGCTATTTTGCGATACCGCATTCACCAGTCTTGGCGCGTTAGCCATTAAGGGCAGCGAGTCTTCAATGCCTGCGACTAAGTAATCTTTTGCGGGACGCAGATAACGCTTGTAGTAAATATCAAAAAACTGCGCTCTAAATTTGGGTACGTCCACTTTAACGGGGCACTGACTTGAGCAAGCTTTACACGCCAAACAGCCTTTAAGAGACTCCATCACCTCATGTGAATAGTCATACTCTTTATCACTTTTTAATGAATTCTGCGCTCGTTGCAGCCAACCTAACGGCTTAGAGCGAGTCAGCTCGTTGACATCTATGCCTTCAGCTTCAAGCAGTCGCAGCCATTCACGCATGAGTCCTGCACGGCCTTTGGGTGACTGAACTCGGTCACCTGTGACTTTGAACGATGGACACATTGGCGAATAGGCGCTGTAGTTAAAGCACAAGCCATTACCATTGCAGTTCATCACATCAGGAAAAACGTTTCGGGTTTGGATCGGGATTTGTCTATCAAAGCTGCCGCGCTTAACGCTGTCGACATTGTAAATCATCGGTCCACTGTTTTTCGGCGCAACTAACTTGCCTGGATTGAGCTTATTGTGCGGATCAAACAGACCTTTAACCTCTTCGAGCAAACCATACAAATGCTCACCGAAAACCGCTGGTCCGTATTCACCGCGAACACCTTTACCATGCTCTCCCCACATCAAACCGCCATATTTCAACGTGAGTTCTGCCACTTGATCAGAGATTGTTCTTAGCAGTTTTTCATCTTCTACATCGCACATATCGAGCGCTGGACGCACATGCAACACACCAGCATCGACATGACCAAACATGCCATACTGCAGTTGATGGCTATCGAGCAGCGCTCTAAATTCAATAATATAATCAGCCAGCTTTTCTGGCGGTACAGCGGTGTCTTCTGCAAATGCGAGCGGCTTGCGAGTTCCCTTTGCCGCGCCCAATAAACCGACCGCTTTCTTACGCATCGCATAAATAGTATCGATACTGCTTCTGTCAGCAATGACTTGATAACCCAAAAGCCCAGCTTCGCTATTGGCCATTTGCGAGGTTAACATGGCTTCAAGTTTAGCCAATCTTGCTTCAACATCGGCTTGTTCGCCAGCGAACTCAACCATGTTTAGGCCGTCAATCTCTTTACCTGGAACGTCGGTAATTAAGGAAGACACCGAGTGCCAAATAATATCCTGTTTCGCCAGGTTGAGCACTTTGGAATCGACCGTTTCAACCACGGTGGCATTGGCTTTGACTAAATCGGGCGCATGACGCAACGCAGATACAAATGAATCATACTTGATGTTAACCATCATGCGGCACGTCGGTAACGGGGTAATATTCAACTTGGCTTCGGTGATCACTGCCAATGTGCCTTCTGAACCGGTCAAAATACGTGACAGGTCGAAGTTCTCTAAGGTGTCATCCCAAACATTTTTAAGATCATAACCGGTCAAAAAACGGTTTAACTTAGGAAAACGCTGCTCAATCTGTTCTCGATTACCTTTACACATTTGTGCAATCGTGGTGATTAGCTGCTGTCCTAATACGTTATCGGTTATCGATGTAACATCGTTTAATTGGCTCTCGCTTACCGGCTGAGTCTGAAGCTCGCTACCATCAAATAAAATGCTCGTTAGCCCGAGTACGTGATCTGAGGTTTTACCATAAACGAGTGAACCGGCGCCCGAGGCGTCGGTATTGACCATTCCGCCTAATGTCGCACGATTGGACGTCGATAAGTCAGGACTAAAAAAGAAACCATGGGGCCGCAATGCATCATTGAGCGCATCTTTAACCACACCCGCCTGCACTTTTACCCAGCCTTCAGCCGCATTAACCTCTAGCACGTGATTCATATAGCGTGACATATCAACAATAATGCCATGGGTTAATGATTGACCATTGGTGCCTGTGCCACCGCCTCTCGCGCTAAAGACAACCTTGGAGAACTCATCTTGATAAGCAAGCTGCAGTGCTAGCTGGACATCCTCAGCCGTTTTAGGATATATCACCGCTTGAGGTAAAAATTGATATACCGAATTATCGGTCGCTTGGGCTAGACGCGCACTATAGCGAGTATCTATATCACCAGAAAATGTTCCCTCTTCTAATCTCGTTAAAAAAGAAAGGTATATTGGTTCAAGCGTTTGTTGATGAGATAATTTCGGTAACATAGCAGCTTCTGTTAATTATTATTCTTAGGTTTATCTCAGCATTATATACCCAAGCTACTTGAAAATGCAGGCTTCAGTGGGAATTTATACGCTTTAGGCGATTTCAGTAATATGCTCCTGCATGACTGACATCCCCCCCTCTCTGGAGATTGCATTGATTAGGGGGTCGGGATCCCTTTGCAACATCAACATTACAGACTAAAGTGCATTCTAGATGACAACAATCCCCATAGAGTAAGGCTTTGCACATGTTATCTGCAGGAGTGTAGATCAGAGCTGAGAGCTAGATGCAGTCGCTGTGCGTTCTTTTTGACAGAGAGTATTAGAAGGAAGCCCCTACCTAATACGACTAGAATGGAATCGGTATAATACCTCTTAAACGAACATGTCCAAGTTGTTCGGGTATTAAAAAAGCCGCTAAATAGCGGCTTTTTTATTTTTTAATGAAATGTTAAATCATACCGATTTAACACCGCATTTTAGCGTTTAAGCTTCGTTATGTGCTTTGGCTAAATATAACCAAGTATCGATAACGGTATCAGGGTTTAGCGATACAGTATCGATGCCTTGTTCAACTAACCAAGCCGCGAAATCATTGTGGTCTGAAGGACCTTGACCACAAATACCCACGTAAGCGCCTTTTGCTTTAGCCGCTTTAATGGCCATTGCAAGTAGTACTTTTACTGCCTCATTACGCTCATCAAATAGATGGCTGATAATGCCGGAGTCACGGTCAAGACCTAACGTTAACTGCGTTAAGTCGTTTGAGCCAATGGAGAAACCATCGAAATGCTCAAGGAACTGATCAGCAAGCAGCGCGTTTGATGGAAGCTCACACATCATAATAACGCGGAGGCCATCTTTACCACGTACAAGACCTTCCTCTTTAAGCAGCTCAATAACTTGCGCAGCTTCGCTTACGGTACGAACGAACGGGATCATGATCTCTACGTTCTTAAGACCCATGTCATTACGTACTCGCTTAATCGCTTCACACTCAAGTGCGAAACAGTCACGGAACGATTCTGAGATATAACGGCTTGCACCACGGAAGCCCAACATTGGGTTCTCTTCCTCTGGCTCATAACGGTCACCACCAACAAGGTTTGCGTATTCGTTTGACTTAAAGTCAGACATACGAACAATCACTTTCTTTGGATGGAACGCAGAAGCGATAGTCGCAATACCTTCAACCAAGCGAGCAACATAGTACTCAACTGGAGATTCATAACCCGCGATCATCTCGTGGATCTCTTCTTGAAGCTCAGCCGTTTGCTGGTTGAACTCAAGCAATGCTTTAGGGTGAATACCAATCATACGGTTAATGATGAACTCAAGACGCGCCAGACCAACACCTTCATTAGGCAGGCGAGCAAAATCAAATGCTCTGTCTGGGTTACCCACGTTCATCATCACTTTCATTGGCAGATCAGGCATAGAATCAACACGTGATGAAATCACTTCGAAATCTTGCAGACCGTTATAGATGAAACCAGTATCACCTTCAGCACAAGAGACAGTCACTTCTTGACCGTTCTTAATACGTTCAGTGACATCGCCACAACCAACAACCGCTGGAACACCGAGTTCACGTGCAATAATTGCAGCGTGACATGTACGGCCACCACGGTTTGTCACAATAGCGCTTGCACGCTTCATGATAGGTTCCCAATCAGGATCTGTCATGTCAGTAACAAGTACATCGCCCGGTTGGATTTGGTCCATATCGTCAATTGACTTAAGGACTTTAGCAACGCCTTTACCAATTTTGTGACCGATTGAACGGCCTTCACAAACGACATCACCTTTAGTTTTAAGATGGTAGCGCTCGATAAGCTGTACATCTTCACGAGAACGAACAGTTTCAGGGCGAGCTTGAACAATATACAACTTACCGTCGTTACCGTCTTTTGCCCACTCGATGTCCATTGGACGACCGTAGTGCTTCTCGATTGTCATTGCTTGCTTGGCAAGCTCTTGTACTTCTGCGTCATTAATTGAGAATTCACGACGCTTGTCAGCAGCGATATCTTCAATCTTAACTTGCTTACCGTGAGATTCATCGTCTGAATAAACCATTTGGATAAGCTTGCTACCGATATTACGGCGAACAACGGCTTTATGACCAGCAACCAAAGATGGCTTGTGCACATAAAACTCATCTGGGTTAACAGCACCCTGAACAACCATTTCACCTAGACCGAATGAAGAAGTAATAAATACCACGTCATTGTTGCCAGACTCAGTGTCCATAGTGAACATTACACCAGAAGCAGCAGTGTCAGAGCGCACCATACGTTGTACACCAGCTGAAAGCGCTACGCCTTTATGGTCATAACCTTGGTGAACTCGGTAAGAAATTGCGCGGTCGTTAAATAGCGAAGCAAATACGTGTTTAGTCGCAACTAAAACAGCTTCGTAACCTTTAACGTTAAGGAATGTTTCTTGTTGTCCTGCAAAAGATGCATCCGGCATATCTTCTGCAGTAGCTGAAGAGCGAACCGCAAAAGATGCGTCGCTGGTTTCAGCGGCAAGCTTGTCGTAAGACTCACGAACTGCTTGCTCAAATGCTGGGTGGAATGGTGTATCGATAACCCACTGTCTGATCTGTGCACCGGCTGTAGCGAGTGCGTTAACATCATCTACATCTAGAACGTCTAGAATTTCGTATATCTTCTGGTTAAGTCCGCTTTGTTCAAGGAATTCATTGAACGCGAAAGACGTTGTAGCAAATCCACCAGGCACCTGAACACCTGCATTTGAAAGATTGCTAATCATCTCACCAAGAGAAGCGTTCTTTCCGCCTACCTTGTTGACGTCACCCATGCCTAATTCTTGATACCAGAGTACGTATTGCTGCACAGTTCTATCTCCGCAAGTATATTTCAGTTTGGCTCTTCACACGAGAGCAGCGGCATTTTACACTCCACGGCAACAAGCGTAAATGTATAATTTTATTTGTAATTTTATTACTACAAGAGGCCAAAATGTTACGTAAAGTATTTTATATCTCAGATGGGACGGCGATCACAGCAGAAGTGTTTGGCCATGCAGTTTTATCACAGTTTCCCCTTGAATTTGACGCACTTACGATTCCGTTCGTTGAAACAGAAAAAAAAGCTGAGTCCGTTAAGGCACAAATTAATGATTGTTTTATTACAACAGGTGAACGGCCTCTGGTTTTCCATTCCATCGTAAAAGCTGAGATTAGAAACATCATCTATAGCAGTGAAGGTTTGGATTATGACTTTTTGAACACCTTTGTCGCGCCATTAGAGAAACAATTAGGCATGCCTGCAACGCCAGCTTTACACCGTACTCATGGTAAAACCAATGACAGTTATGAAGCACGAATAGAAGCGATTAACTACGCAATGGAGAACGATGACGGCCAAACCATGAAACATATGGACAAAGCGGACCTCATTTTACTCGGAGTATCTCGCTGCGGTAAAACCCCTTCAAGCCTGTATCTATCAATGCAGTTTGGTATAAAGGCAGCGAACTATCCTTTTACTGAAGATGACATGGATAATTTAAAACTTCCAGATGCCTTAAAGCGCAACAAAGATAAGTTATTCGGCCTAACCATTGATCCTGTGCGTTTACATGAGATCCGTCAAAGCCGCATGTCGAACAGTCGTTACTCGTCATTACGCCAATGTAGGATGGAAGTGAAAGAGGTCGAAATGATGTACAAAAGAGAACGCATCCCTTTTGTAAACACCACCAATCATTCCGTTGAAGAGATTGCTACCAAAATCCTCGAAGCCACCAGTTTAGAGCGCCACATGTTTTAAACTTCCAAAGCAAATTAAGGGCTTTTTAGAACAAAAGCTTTACTGCCCAAGCCACATGAGAATGCCCCCTGATTTATGCATTTCCAAGCGGCTTGGGTATAACTTAAATCAAATAGTTTCAAATAAGAGGCAAATTAGCGCTAAATTTCCCATATTTGCCACTGTGCATAGCGCTACTATTCGTTATAATCCGAAGTAATCAGGCAAAAAGCCCATACAAACGCTCGGTATTGTGAATGACCATTAAAACAGACGAACTACGCACCTCCCTATTATGTAAGGTAATTTCACCTGCACAACTCGCTTCTGAATACCCTTTAACGCAAGACGCAGCAGACTATCTAGTCGAGCAGCGACGTGAAGTTGAAGCTATTATCAATGGCGAAGATCAACGACTGCTTGTCATTATCGGCCCTTGTTCGATACATGATACTGAAGCCGCACTCGAGTACGCTCAGCGTTTAGCCAAATTGCACCAGCAATATAAAGATGACCTGTGCATTCTAATGCGCGTCTACTTTGAAAAGCCTCGTACTACGGTTGGTTGGAAAGGCCTTATTTCAGATCCAGATCTAGATGGTAGCTTTAGCCCTAATAAAGGCCTTCGTAAAGCACGCCACCTGTTACAGCAGATCTCTGAACTTAAGCTACCTATCGCAACCGAGTTTCTTGATATGGTCAATGGTCAGTACATTGCCGACCTGATTACTTGGGGCGCTATTGGTGCGCGTACCACTGAAAGCCAAATTCACCGTGAAATGGCCTCTGCACTTTCTTGCCCTGTAGGTTTCAAAAATGGTACCGATGGCAATATAGATATCGCAGTCGATGCAGTGCGAGCAGCGCAAGCACCGCATATCTTTTATTCACCAGATAAAGACGGTGCAATGGCCGTTTACCGCACGCACGGTAATCCATTTGGTCACATCATTCTACGCGGTGGTAAACAACCTAACTACCATGCAGCTGATATCGAAAAAGTGGCAACACAACTTAATAGCGTAGGTGTAACTCAACGTATCGTTGTTGATTTTAGCCACGGTAACAGCCAAAAGAAGCATAAACAGCAATTTGATGTTGCCGAATCTATCATGCAGCAGATGAGCAAAGGCTCTACCGCAATAGCGGGCATTATGGCTGAAAGCTTTATTGAAGAAGGTAATCAAAAGGTTGTTGCAGGTGAATCACTTATCTATGGTAAAAGTATTACCGATGCTTGTATTCACTGGGAAGACTCAGAAGTATTGCTACGAGATTTAGCTAAAGCATCTCGTGCAAGAATCGAGTTATTGAAAAAGTAACCTTATTCTAAAGCTATACACTAGCAAGATTTAACCGCTTAAAAACGTAGTCAGCTATAGATAGTGACTGCGTTTTTTTATGTCCTCCTCGCTGCTCGTTACTTAACTACCCAAATACGTTGCAGCACAAACCCGGCATAATGCTTAAATCAAAATACTTAAACCAAGTTTTTTCTTAACCAACAACGGCTATGTCCTGGAAGGTAATCTTCAAGCTCACCAAAAACGCGATAGCCTTGCTGTTTATAGAAATCAACAGCTTGATAGCTAAAACTGGTTAAATGTGAATTTTTACAACCATTAATGCGAGCTTCCGATTCAATTTCATTTAATAAACGAATACCATACCCTTGACCACGCAAAGCCGCTGATACCCATAGCGAATCAATCCATAGCCAGCCAAAATTGTCATAATTCCCTTGGACACCGCCAAGCAATAAACCATCACTATCACGCAACAAAAATGCCAGTTCATATCGTCCAGTCGCAGGGACTTGAGTTTGGCTAAAACCTTCAATGCCATCCCAAATCGTACTTTGCTCCTGCTGTGATAGCTTATCTTTACGTTTTATCTGGTGCATTGACGTTTTTCCTTTTACCCTATCTAGCCATACAAATAGTTCGAATGTTGATCCCTTGTATAGCTCCCATATCGATGAATGTGTATCAAGGTATTGAAAATAAATGCAATTGTAAAGCGAGTAAAACTCACATAAACAGTACCCAATGACATGCAGTCATCGTTATTGCTCAAGTGGACTTTAGTCCATTTCAACATAGCTATAAATTATCTTTTTTGGATGCCAACAAACGACTATAATCGCGCCCCTATTAATGCATAACCTTAAGTTGCCGTATGCCCTTAACTCAAACACCGACTCAATTTAGTGACGCTATGTCGCTTAGAATTGAGCAATCTGAAGCTCGCGTGATCAAAGCGGTCTTTCCATCAATAACCAACCATCACAATACCCTTTTTGGTGGTGAAGCATTATCTTGGATGGATGAGACGGCTTTTATTGCGGCCACTCGTTTTTGCCGTAAAACGCTAGTCACCGTGAGCTCAGACAAAATCGATTTCAATAAAGCGATCCCTGCTGGCTCGTTAGCAGAAATTATTGCGCGAGTGGTTCACGTGGGTAACACCTCAATCAAAGTTGAAGTGAACATCTTCGTTGAAGACATGTATCGAGATCATCGTGAGCATGCAATACGCGGTGTATTTACCTTTGTCGCGGTTGATGATGAAAGAAAACCCACCAAAGTTTGGACCCCGAAGTAACCCGCTTAGATTGAGGGTTATGAGCATAATCCTCATTGCTTTATTTCAACGCTTAAACATATCTATTAAACGCTAGCTTAGTCTTTAGACCAAAGTCTAACTCTGTATAAGGTTTCGCGAAATTATAACCTTTCCTAATAAATCCATAGAACCCCTTATCATTTATCTGTTACATTGAAGCACCTTCACGCGCAACGAAAATAACCCTATAAAGCCATGAAGCCTGAAAACTTAAATATAATTATTGCTGACGACCACCCTTTGTTTAGAAATGCATTGAGACAAGCTTTGTCATCTGCATTTACAAATACCCAATGGTTTGAAGCTGATAGCGCTGATGCGCTACAAAAGCTATTAGACAATAAAGACATTGAATATGATGTTGTATTGCTCGATCTGCAGATGCCCGGCTCTCACGGTTATTCAACGCTGATCCATCTTAGAACTCACTATCAAGAACTCCCGGTGGTTGTTATCTCCGCTCATGAAGATAATACGACTATTAGCCGTGCCATTCATTATGGTAGTTCGGGGTTTATTCCTAAGTCTTCATCAATGGAGACACTTGCAACAGCACTCGAAGCGGTTCTATTCGGGGATGTTTGGTTGCCTGAGGGGGTTGAGCTAAAAGAGGTCAGTGACGATGGCACCGATCAAGTCGCCAGTAAGCTATCGGATCTGACGCCACAGCAGTATAAGGTGCTACAGATGTTTGCCGAAGGTTTGCTTAATAAGCAGATAGCCTATGACTTAGGCGTATCAGAAGCCACGATTAAAGCCCACGCTACAGCAATATTCAGAAAGCTCGGCGTTCGAAATAGAACTCAAGCTGTTATCGCATTACAGCAGCTAGAGATGGAAAAAGTCGACCTTTAATCCAATAAAAATTATCAATAAAAAACCGCAATAAAATGCGGTTTTTTTATGCTTGATTTACTATCTAAAGTTCTCCATCACTTTGTAATACATCATTCCTAATGCTAGCGCCTGATTTCCAACCCATTCATTGACTGGGATCCGTAAGTGCGACATTTCAGCAAACAAACTAAATTCTTGTAGCTCTCCAACAACAGCATTGGCCATTATTTCACCCATGATATGGGACGTTGCAACGCCATGCCCAGAGTAACCTTGGCAATAAAAAACATTGGCTGATGCTTTGCCCAGTTGTGGAATACGGTTTAGCACTATGCCTGCCATTCCCGTCCACTGGTATTCTATTTCGACCCCTTTTAACTGAGGAAATGTTCGCTCAATCGCCGGTCTAAGTGCCTTGGCAACATCTTTTGAATCTCGGCCTGAGTAATTGGTTCCACCGCCAAACATCAAGCGATTATCAGCCGTTAAACGATAATAATCCAATACGAAGCGAGTATCATAAACTGCGACATCTTTGGGAATAAGGTTTTGCGCCTGCTCAGGCGTTAATTGTGCAGTAGCGCAATTGCCAAGCGATGCAGGAAACAGCATTCCTCGTAGCTTTTTACGCGCTAATTTATGGTAGGCATTCCCCGCTAGCACCACGCTATTAGCAGTGATTTTGCCTTTTGCAGTTGTGACAGTAGCCAGTATACCGTCTTCAATATTCAATACAGCTGATCCTTCAAAGATCAGCGCTCCCATACTTTCAGCAGATCTCGCTTCACCAATGCAAAGGTTGACTGAATGGAGGTGCATATTGCGTTTGTTAAGTAGACCTGCATGATACAAAGGCGTATTGATGTAATCGGGCAACTGCTCTTTTGATAATAGCGCTAGCTCACTTTCCATACCACGGCGGCAGCCTTCATCGAAGGTTTGCTTCAGCTCGTCAATATGACTGGCTTTATAAGCGGTGTGTAAATGGCCAAATTTAAGATCACATTCAATGGCATATTTTTTGACTCGGGCTTTAATAATCTCATGTCCACGCCAACGCATATTCCACACAAAATCTTCAGCTTCAGCACCCACTTTGTTCTTTAATTGCTTAGTCATCGCGGCATCGCCAGAAAGACTACCGGTGACCTGCCCTCCATTACGACCTGTCGCCCCCCAACCTATCTTATTAGCTTCAACAATTGCGACTTTATAGCCCTTTTCACACAGCTCTACCGCCGTCGCCACACCGGTAAAACCGCCACCAACAATCACAACATCAACGCGAATATCGCCCTCTAATTGAGGATAATCAGTCTCATCTGTAATGGTAGCGTTATAGTATGAGTTGCAGCGCGGTTCTGGCATGACAATTTCCTTTTGAGTAATAGATTACTTCTTGTTTTATATTTTTTACATTGTGTTCAGTATATCCATCTGTATCGTTTGGTCAAGCAGTCTTAAAACCAATACTAGTCTCGATGAAATAAGTTAATCCGTTGTTACCTCTCTTCAGACTGAGGGCTGTTTAGTCTATTCGAAGCTATAACTTGTCGAGTGATATTTCAGCGACTATCTTCAATAGTAAGCGTTTAATACCCTAATCATTAAATGGTGATGAGTTCAAAGTGCTGGGATTTCATCCCAAGGCGCGTCGATGGCGAACGGTATAGCTTAAAAATGATACAAATTCATTGTCGATAGGTATTCAGGGATTGCTCTCTGCAGGTTCGGCAGATTAAGTAACGATTCAAAAGAAGGACTGTGATATGAAAAAACTCGGTTTAGCTATTGTGATCTTCGCCCTCAGTGCCTGTGCGTCATCGCCTGCCACGTGGAAAGGCATGTCTGAGCGAGACATTGCAGCATGGAAAGATATTGGTTTTAACGCTGAACAAGCTCAAGCATGGAAAGGCGGTGGATTTAGCCCAGAGCAATCTGAAAGTTGGTCAAAACAAGGCTTTAACCTAACGAATGCCAGTAACTGGAAGAACCAATCTTTTGATGCTAAAGAAGCCAACAGTTGGAAAACAGGCGGATTTGATGTCGAAAGTGCAGTAGATTCTCGTGATAAAGGTTTAACGCCAGTAAAAGTTGAGTAACAAGTCATTGATAGAAAATGGCACGCTTAATCAGTGTGCCATTTTTATATCTATACTACCCTTTTCTTATCAAGCTTGAAATCAAGGCTCTTAGCGCAGCAGGTTTGACCATTTTAGCCATGTAGTGATAACCACGAGCATGTACATCATCAATCAAATCTTTACGCGTATTGGCGGTAATCAAAATGCCTGGTAAATGCTCGCCATAAAGACTACGTACACCGTCCATTGCATCGACCCCATTTTGATTGTTATCCAAGTGATAATCGGCAAGAACGATATCAGGCGCGACCCCTTTAAGGCCTAATTTAATTCGAGCATCAGCAAAATCACTGGCGCAAATCACTTCACATTGCCAACGCGTCAATAAACTCTCAAGCCCGGCTAAGATAGCCTCTTCATTATCAATGCATAATACTTTGATGCCCGCTAATGGTTGCAATAAAGACGGTATTTTCTTGGCTATTGGCGCCGTCACTTTTTCGCCCAGTGGCACTCTGATAGAAAATACAGAGCCTTGGCCCAATATTGAAGTCACACTAATTTCATGCTCTAAAACACGGCTTATTCTATCAGCAATCGCTAAACCTAACCCCAAACCATTGACACTTTTACTTTCTGGGTTATCGAGTCGTTTAAACTCTTTAAAAATCTCCTGAGTTTCACTCTCATCAATACCACAGCCGGTATCCAAGACTTGGATCTCAAGTTCAGTCTCGCGGTAACGGCAACCCAATAGCACACGATTACCTTTGGCGTAGCGATAAGCATTGGTGAGGAAGTTTTGCAGTACCCGTCTTAGCAAACTAGGGTCCGAGTTGATGGTTGCTGAACAGGGTATTGAGCTAAATTTAATCATGCAGTCTTTTGCCATAGCTTGGAACTCAACGGTTAAACCATCAAGCAAGTCCGCAATAGCAAAATCCCGACGATTGACATCTACCATGCCTGAATCTAATTTAGAGATATCAAGCAAATCGGTAAGCAACTCCCCTGCAATTTTAAGTGAACTATTGACGTGGCTTAAGGTTGTCTTTGCCTCTAAGTCTAAATTTGGATACTGCGAGAGTGAGGCGGTAAAAAGTCGTGCAGCATTTAGGGGCTGCATCAAGTCATGTCCTACCGCGGCTAAAAACTGACTCTTAGAGGCATTTGCCATCTCCTCTTGCGCTTTTGACTCCAGCAGTTTGCTGTTGAGCATCGATAACTCATAAGTACGTTCTTGTACTCTCGCTTCGAGTGTCTCGTTCGACTCTTGTAATGCCTTGGCCTGCAAACGGTATTGGGTAATATCGGTAAACGTCATAACAAAACCGCCACCAGGCATCGGGTTTCCTTGAATCTTGATAACCTTGCCATCTTTACGTTGCCGCTCTGACACATGCTGAGTACCGTCTCGCATGTGCTGCACCCGCTTCTCTACTTGGTCCTCAATTTCACCAATACCACAGTAGCCACGCTTAGCATTAAAACGGACAACCTCTTTGATGGGCATGCCTGCCTGCAAAAAATTATCTGGATAATCATAAAGTTCAGCATATTTAAAATTCCAGGCCACTAGATTCAAATCTTTATCCACCACACTCATACCTTCGTATGCATGCTCGATTGCGCCCCGCAGCATATCTTGGCTTAGAATGATTTTAGAAGATGCCTCATCAACAAGGTTAAACACTTCATCTAAGGCAAGATCTCGACCTTGTAATACTGAATCCATAACCAATGAGGCACTAGAAGCTCCTAGCACTCCCGCGAGCATATGTTCAGTGTGTTCAATCAATTCAGGCGGGGCTATTTTATGCCAACTGTCGCTCTTTACTGCATCTTCTGAAAAACCAGAGAAGCTCTCATACGCACGAGTTGGGCTAACAAAGCGACTCGCGAGGATAAGTAGGTCTTGCTGAGAAAGCGCCGCACTCTTGCGGTTAGTCGCCTTCTTTAACCGCCCCGGAGTGACAAAGGCACTGGCTTGCATACGCTCAGCAACACCGGCACGAAACCAAACAGAGCCAAGCACATAACAAGCACAGTTAGCGAGCAAAGCGATGAGAATATCGCGAACATTGGGTTTAATCGAATCAAGCAAGGCAAAGTCAGTGGTGACGAGGCCTGGGGAATCCGCAGCACCTTGCAACAAGATATAACACCAACTGCCAAATCCGACAGCAAGGCCTAAAAACACACCACTTCGATTGCCATGTTTCCAATACATACCGCCGATTAACGCGGGAGCTAATTGCGCAAATGCGCCAAAAGACAACATGCCTAAAGAGGACAGCGAATCATTATCCATAAACGAAAGATAACTAAAATAGCCTAAGCCTAGAATCAGCACGATGGCAAGACGACGTACATTAAGCAGCAGTTGCGAAAACTGGCTAAAATTTCTCGCTTTTATCTGCCCTGTACGCAGCATTAATGGTACCAACCATTCATTACTCACCATGACGCTAATCGTCACTACCGCGACGATCACCATTCCGGTGGCTGCGGACAACGTCCCTAGCAACGCTACGACAGCAAGCCACGGCTTATCGAGCGCCAGTGGTAAATTAATCACATAAGTGTCAGCAGCAACGGCGTCACCTAATAATAGCTTTCCAGCTAACGCTAATGGCGCGACAAACAGGCCAAACAACAACAGATAAAGCGGGAACATCCACCGTGCTTTGACCATCGTTTGTTCATCATTGCACTCGACCATCATCACATGGAACTGTCTTGGCATACATAAAAAAGCCGCCATGCCTACCAGTAACTCAGGCATTAATGATTCGACACGTAAATTCGGTTTGTTGATCAAACCCTGCGCACTCGCTTGCTGCCAGATATCGCCGAAACCGTCAAACACACTAAAACTGATGACCGCGCCAATCAATAAGAAAGCACCTAACTTGACCAGCGACTCAAAGGCAATCGCCAGTATCATGCCAGGGTTATGTTCGGTTGCATCGAGCTTACGTGTCCCAAATAAAATGGCGAAAACAGCTAATAGTCCAGTAATGACCAGCGACACTGTAGAACCATCGAACAAGGATCCTTCCGGCTGAAAAAGATTCAAGCTAAAGACCATTGCCTTAAGTTGCAGCGCAATATACGGCATGATGCCAAACAGGGCGATTAAGGTCACGATGGCCGCAAGCAGCTGAGACTTACCATATCTTGCGGCAATAAAGTCGGCCACAGAGGTAATATTCTGCGCTTTAGACACAATCACCATTTTTCTCAGCAGACCAAAACCGACAGTAAAAATGAGAATTGGGCCGATGAAGATAGGAAGAAAAGACCATAGGTCATCGGCTGACTGCCCGACTGTGCCTAAAAAGCTCCAAGAAGAGCAGTACACAGCAAGGCTTAAACCATAGATCCAGGCTTGAATACGCTTAGTGATGCGACTGAACCACCGCTCTGCTCCCCATGCGATGAGGAACAATAGACAGACATAAACAATGGCGATGGTGCCAACAAGAACAGTCAAATTCATAGGATTCTCTTTTTTTTCCTATTTTGCGGTAAAAAACGAATGAAATCTAGCCAAAAATAATTTACAACCATTTAAAAAATAAGGATATTTTTTTACTAGACCAAGGTCTAATAGAGATGTAGCCCTTACACAATTCATACTCAACTCACGCATTATTAGATAAGGGAAGCCCAATGAGCATGCCGTCTCTCTACAAAGTTCCAAGTGAAATCGCTAAAAACGCACTTGTAAATGACGAACAATATAAAAAAATGTACCAAGAGTCGATTGTAAATCCTGAAGGTTTCTGGAGAGAACACGGCAACCGTATCGATTGGATGAAGCCTTTCACTAAGGTAAAGAAGACTTCGTTCGATGACCATAACTTATCCATAAAATGGTTCTATGATGGCACATTAAACGCGTCAGCTAACTGCCTAGACCGACATTTAGACACCAACGCCGATAAGGTCGCCATTATTTGGGAAGGCGATGATGCTAAAGATCAACGCACTATCACTTATGGTCAATTACATGCCGATGTATGTAAATTTGCCAATGCCCTTCGCAGTCAAGGGGTTCGACGCGGCGACATAGTAACCATTTATATGCCTATGGTGCCAGAAGCTGCCGTAGCCATGCTCGCATGTGCCCGTATTGGTGCCGTTCACTCTGTTGTATTTGGTGGTTTCTCACCTGACTCCATCGCATCTCGCGTGATTGATGGAAAATCAAAAGTCATTATTACCGCCGACGAAGGTTTACGTGCTGGTCGCATTATCCCCCTAAAAGCCAATGTCGATGAGGCTCTTGCTCATCCTGATGTCGATTGCGTTGAAAAAGTCATTGTAATGAAGCGCACTGGCGGCGACATCAATTGGGTTGAAGGTCGTGATATTTGGTGGGAATCTTTGCTAGAAACCGCATCAGAGCATTGTGTTCCAGAAGAGATGGGCGCTGAAGACCCACTCTTTTTACTTTACACATCTGGCTCAACTGGTAATCCAAAAGGTGTGTTACATACCACCGGTGGTTACATGGTTTACGCCGCGATGACTCATGAGTATGTATTCGATTACAAAGATGGTGAAGTGTATTGGTGTACCGCAGATGTAGGGTGGATCACTGGTCACTCTTACATGGTTTATGGCCCGTTAGCTAATGGTGCAACCGTATTAATTCACGAAGGCGTCCCCAATTATCCGACCCCTGCCCGACTAGGCGAAATAGTTGACAGACATAAGGTCAATATTCTTTATACCGCGCCGACGCTTATTCGTGCCCTAATGGCCGAAGGCAAAGAACAGTTTGATAACTTTGATGGTAGTTCACTGCGCATTATGGGCTCGGTAGGCGAACCGATTAATCCAGAAGCATGGCGCTGGTACAACGACGTTATTGGTCATGAAAAGTGCCCTATTGTTGACACATGGTGGCAAACTGAAACCGGCGGCATTTTGATCAGCCCGTTACCGGGAGCGACTGATACTAAACCTGGCTCTGCTACGCGTCCGTTCTTTGGCGTCCAGCCTGCACTTGTTGACAACATGGGCAATATCGTTGAAGGCGCAAATGAAGGTAATCTGGTTATTCTAGATTCATGGCCTGGACAAATGCGCACCGTATTTGGCGATCATGAACGCTTTGTACTGACTTACTTTAAAACGTTTAGAGGCATGTACTTTACGGGTGACGGTGCTAAACGTGATGAAGATGGTTATTACTGGATCACCGGCCGTGTTGATGACGTTATTAATGTATCAGGTCATCGACTCGGTACTGCTGAAGTTGAAAGTGCCCTTGTGGCCCATAAGGATGTCGCTGAGGCCGCTGTTGTGGGTTACCCTCACGATATCAAGGGTCAAGGTATCTATGCATATGTCACGCTCACCCGCGGCACTGTCGAAACTGAAGAGCTGCGTCAGGAACTTCGCCAATGGGTTAGAAAAGAGATCGGTGCGTTAGCAACACCCGATTTAATTCAATGGGCCGGCGGATTACCTAAGACACGTTCAGGCAAGATCATGCGTCGATTCCTGCGTAAGATTGCCGCAAATGAAGTGACCAACTTAGGCGACTCTTCAACACTTGCCGATCCAGCAGTGATTGACACTCTAATTGAGTCTCGACTCAACCGTAGTGAGTAATCATTAAGCAGTCACTCTCCATTTGACCTTCCCTAGCCCCTCTTAAGAGGGGTTTTTTTATGCCTAAAAGATAGAAGCCAATATTTTCCTTATCGTCGCCCCTTATTTGTGTGATGATTTCGTTATCTGCTCCCCCCAATGGCATGCCAAACGGAAACTCACTCGTGCAACTTAGAGATTATCAGCAACAATCGGTTGATGCCGCCATCGCCCACTTTAAATCCAGCCCCGACTCTGCCGTGCTTGTCTTGCCTACTGGCGCAGGCAAAAGCATTGTTATCGCCGAGTTAGCCAGAATTGCTAAAGGACGTGTATTAGTATTGACGCACGTTAAAGAGCTTGTAGCGCAAAATGCCGAAAAAGTCGGCTTACTCACCGATAAAGCTTCAATATATTCAGCAGGGTTAAATCAAAAGTCGACAGCAGGCAAGACCGTCGTAGCCAGCATTCAATCCGCAGTTAAGCGCCCCGAGCAATTTGACGAACCTTACAGTCTTGTCATCATCGATGAATGCCATCGCGTTAGCCCCGATAAAGACAGTCAGTATCAACAACTATTAAGCCATTTAAAGTCGAAGAATCAGCGTTTAAGGCTGTTAGGATTAACCGCTACTCCTTATCGCTTAGATTTAGGATGGATCTACCGCCAGCACTATCATGGCAAAATTGGTAATACCGAAAAACCTGTATTTGAAAAATGCATTTTTGAACTGCCGATGCGTCCACTGATTAAACAAGGTTTCCTAAGTCAGCCAAAAATGTTTGACGGCTTAAGCGCCCAATATGACTTTAGTGAGCTTACTGCTACGCCAACCGGTGAATACAATGGATCCGAGGTCAATTCGATACTCAACCATTGTGGCCGAGCGACTACTGCAATTGTTAAGCAGCTCATTGAGCTGGCTAAACATCGTCAGGGCGTGATTATCTTTGCCGCAACGGTTAAACACGCTGAAGAGATCATGGCTAAGCTTGCGGACTGTAAACCTGCATTGATTACAGCCAAAACCTCGAGTGAAGATAGAGACGCTCTCATTCACGCGTTTAAAGCCAAAGAGATAAAGTTCCTTGTCAACGTTGCCGTTCTGACGACAGGCTTCGACGCTCCTCATGTGGATCTTATTGCGATTATGCGCCCCACTGCCTCTGTTAGTCTGTTCCAACAAATGGTTGGGCGTGGCTTAAGGATCGACAAAGACAAAACTGAATGCCTTATTATTGATTACGCTGCAAACGGCTATGACCTTTTCTATCCTGAAGTTGGCCAACCTAAACCCAACAGTAAGTGTAAGCCTGTGCAAGTCCATTGCCCTGTGTGTGATTTTGCCAATATCTTTTGGGGTTTGACCGATGACGACGGCGATATCATTGAGCATTTTGGCAGACGTTGCCAAGCTTTGATTGAAACACCTGAGGGTAAACAACAGTGCGATTTTAGGTTTCGTTCCAAGTCCTGCCCCAATTGCGGCGAAGAGAACGACATTGCCGCCAAGGTATGTGGTCATTGCCAAGCCGTATTAGTTGATCCCGATAAAAGACTCAAAGAGGTGTTACAACAGAAGCATCATCACTTATTCAAGTGCCAAACAATGTTGCTTGAGCCTGAAAAGGATCGTTTAGTGGTGCGTTATATCGACATCGAAGGCAATGATTTCTGTCGTTACTTTAAGATGCAAACACCCGCCCAAATAAGAGCCGTATTTGCGCTGTTTATTTTTCCACATAGCAAAACACCGGGAATGAAGCATAAAAAATATAGTTCAGCTCAAGAGTTAGCCGCTGACGCGCTTTGCTTTAGAAAACCGGACTTGTTGTTGCTTAAAAAAGGGAAAAAAGGCTGGGATTTACTGGAGTCTATCTTTGATTACCGAGGCCGTTATCAAACACAACCCTCAGATAATGAATAATACGATTAACTCGACTATAAATATCGATTAGAACTAATCTCTCGCCTATGTTATAAAGTGCTCAAGCTATTTTAGAGGAACTATTATGTTTGTTGTGATTTTCGGTCGTCCAGGTTGTCCTTATTGTGTTCGTGCAGTACAAGTTGCTGAGCAACTTACTGAAAAGCGTGATGATTTCAAATTTAAATATGTTGATATTCACGCAGAAGGGATCAGCAAAGCCGATCTTGAAAAAACAGTCGGTAAGCCAGTTGAAACCGTTCCACAGATCTTTGTCGATAAAGACCATGTTGGCGGATGTACTGAGTTTGAACAATACGTCAGAGCAAACGAGCTAATGCCTGCGGCATAAGTTGAACGCTTAAAATAAAAAAGGAGGCTATTGCCTCCTTTTTTGTGTGTAACACAATTTACTTAACTATTTATCTCATCAACTACAGCACATATTTCATTGAGAAAATCACTCGATTTAACTCGCCATCAAGGCCATTTTCTTTGGTGTTTTTAGCATACATATACTCAACACCCACCGTTAATGGTTTCACAGGTGAGTACAATAGGTTGAGGTAACCTGAGTAAGAATCTTTATTTACCGACCCACCAGTTAAACTCGCATTATTATCCGCTTTAAAACCTGACCCCGTGATACTGGTACGCCATTTATCATTCCACCAGTGACGGTAAGAGATATAGCCACCGTATGAGCTGATAACCTCAATATCACCATTAGCATCTAATACACCCGCATTAGCATAGTTAAGTGCCATATAACGCCCTAGACCATCACCGTAGGTTGCTGACATCTTAATGTCATCCTGCCCAACGGGAATAACCCCGGTGAAGCTCACACCATAACCAAATTCGGAAGTGTCTAGACCATCTTGTTCAATATTAAGCTCACGCGCTAACCCCGCAAAAGTGAACGCCATGCCGCCTTCTGTTTTCATGTTATAGCGAGCGACGAAATCAGGCACCATGCCGCTGCCGCTGGTGATTCGACTGCTACCACCTGTATCACTTCGATAACTATTCACCGTCGTTTCAGGATTCTCTGCGGAGAATTGAAAGCCACCATTGGTGTAGCGAACCATGGTTTGACGCACGAACGGCGTACCTTCAGCAGCACCAACAAAGTCTAAGTTCTCAGGTAACGCACCTGGGTTTTGAAAGGTAGTCCACATTTGGCCCGCAGCCCAATTGTCAAAACTGACAAAAGCTTGGCGGATACGAGGAGAGTAACTATTTGATACTCGCTCGTTGCCATCGGTATGTGTCATAAAATCAAGTTCAATAAACCCAACTAGCTTATGCCCATCAATATCAGTAGAAGATTTAAAGTTAAAGCGTGATTCTCTTGCTTGAAAATCGACGACTTGCTTGCCGTTACTCGGATCACCATAAATTGTTCCTGGTACATAAAACTGACGAGATAAGCTTCCAGAATCAGGCGCGCCATTGCTGTAGTCACTGAACATCACATCAGCTTTTACATAACCACCGAATTTAAAATCTGTCTCTGCATATGCACTGACGCTCATTGTCGCAATAGCTGCTGCGCAAAGAACGCTTAGTTTTGCTTGTTTCATTCCCTTTCTCCCATATTTTTTATTATCCTTACGAAATATGACCGACTTAACATCAAGGCAACATTGGCAATAGGTCTATCAGACAAAGGTAGAATACATACAACCAATTAGTCACATCCGCATCTAACGCCACCAATATTAGTAAAGAACCATACAAAGTGTTAATAAGTGGAGGCGTTTTTAGAAAAGAAGTATGTGTTAATGTCGAATTATTTCATTCGAATAAATATAAGAGGCAAGATAAATGTCTTAGAAAACAAAAGATATAAAACAATAATAATCAACAACTTAAAATGTTATATTTAAAATTTAAATACCCTGCAAAATAAGTGCAATACCACTGTCATGAAATATGTGAAATTTTATGCAGACTCATTACCTATCTCACTCATTATTGGTTGTTTAGTCACATAAAACTCTGTCATAAAAAGCTAACAGCTAAAATACCCATTTTTGACTTTACTCATTTCCTACGTAAATATGTTCAAAATAGAAACTATCGGGACTATCAGCAAAGAAAAAACTGAGCCAGAACTATTTTGACCATTTGCTGGCTTAACAATCATAGCCAAACAGCTCAGTTAATTTTTATTCCCACTTTACATGGAGTATTTTCAATTACTGATCCCCTTTGGAGTCATATTGGCAAAATTGGCTTTTTATTAGTGATGAATAAATAAGCTAGACGCGAAGACATAGAATAATACCAATTACACTACGTATTTGACCAATTCAGATCGCCTCAGACTTTTCAATTCAAGTCGCATTGGTGAAGAAATGGTTATTCCCTTTTAAGCCAATGCAAAGCAGAAGTGGAAAGTCTGAGCCGTTCACGCAGTGCGGCCGACGTTTAAAGTAAATGGCAAAGCCCTTTAAGCTTCGTTATGGATTTTGGATATACGACTAAACGGTCTATTTTGTTCCATACAAAATAAGACATTTCCACCCTCCTTGGCGGTCAGATTCAGGAGGTACGAGTCCACGGATGGACGAAGGTTGATTAATGCCGGAGCAATTGTCGAGGATGCCAGAGCCGAGAATAACGATTAGCTGCAATCCTCATCTTGCCTACAGGGCTTTCAATTCCCGCTGAATGGTCAAACTTTTAATGCAACTGGTATCATAACAAAAAATAGCAATTTACTTCTATTAGCGACAAACAAGCCACTTTAAGGACAGTTACAAAACAATATTATTAATTATCAGAAGTTGTTAGTGGGGTAGGACTAGAAGGTATAACTTGAAATAGAGCATTTGATCAGAGAGCTTCAATAGACGATTGAAACAAAGAGTGCTGAGTCGTGAAGAATTCTAACTTTCGAGCAATGGCTCGATAAAGAGCAAGCTACTACCAATTCACTCTGCAAGTGTCAACAGAGCTCACAACCTAACTTAATTGTTATTACTTTTATGAATGCTGAGTGTCGCTAGGATAAATACTGGCTTGAAGTGAACAATTGAAATAGGAGCTGAAATAAAGAATTTAAAATTGATTTATATGATTTGAACAAAGAAGTGATGGGTCGTGAAGGATTCGAACAAGATGGTGGTTAAGAGTAAAGCTAACTGCGTACTTTATTAAGATGCAGCAACTGAATCTTTTACTAACGTCTCTAATATTGATTCACCAAGAGAAGTGGTGGGCCCTGAAGGATTCAAACCTTCGACCAATGTGGTAGTTAAGAGTAAAGCCAACTATGCTCTTATTCAAAGCATCAACTGAGCTAACCTATCTTTACCGTCTCCATTTTACCACCTGG